>NZ_JBFTSN010000141.1:0-14302 GCF_056400045.1 Paenibacillus sp. 01L418 | reverse complement strand
GTGCTTATAAGCTGCTTCGTTTGTTCCGCAGGATGGATATGAGAAGACTTGGTTCAATTCAAGTGAAGCCTGAGACAAAAGCAGAGCTGAAAATTGCTATGCGTAAGCTGTTAGATACTCATTTAGGAATGCAGTTGAAATCGCGTAATTTTCTTGATCAGCTCGATAAATTGATGTAAAGAAATTCATTTCTTGAAATGGGTGCTTTTGGTTTGTTATCGGTCTCAAGACGGAGGGAAGGCTCATTCCTCTGCATGATTTCATCATCTAAGAAATTGATTTATGATAGATGAGGTTGTTTGAGATTCATAGTAATTGGAGGGGTTGACCTGATGTCTACAGGACAAAATAGACTGGGCTTTGTCGTGGCCGGACTTTTGCTTGGTATACTGGTCGCATCAATCGATAATACGATTGTATCGACAGCAATGGCAACGATTGTATCCGATCTTGGCGGCTTGGACAAATATGTGTGGGTTACATCTGCATATTTGGTAACAGAGATGGCAGGCATGCCGATTTTTGGGAAATTGTCTGACATGTATGGGAGAAAACGTTTTTTCGTTTTAGGTATTTCTTTATTTCTAATCGGCTCTGTTCTTTGCGGAACGGCTGAATCGATTACGCAGCTGACCATTTACCGTGCTATTCAAGGTATTGGCGGCGGTGCGATGATGCCAATTGCCTTTGCAATCGTATTTGACATTTTTCCAGCAGAGAAACGCGGTAAAATGGGTGGATTGTTCGGTGCTGTATTTGGTACCTCAAGCTTGTTTGGACCGCTTGCAGGCGCATACTTAACGGAATATATCAATTGGCGCTGGATCTTTTACATCAATGTACCCATTGGTCTTGTGGCACTTGCTTTTATCGTTATTTATTACAAAGAGTCGCTTTCTCATTCCAAGCAAAAGATCGACTGGTGGGGAGCAACGACACTTGTGGGCTCTATCGTCTGTCTCATGTTTGCACTCGAGCTCGGTGGAACTGAGTTTGCTTGGGATTCAGTGCAAATTATTGGTTTATTTGCTGGCTTTGCGGTTTTACTCGGCATCTTTCTTTTCGTGGAAACCAAGGCAGCAGAACCAATTATTTCGTTTAATATGTTCAAACAAAGACTGTTTGCAGCAAGTACGGGAGCGGGCTTATTCTACGGAGCGGCGTTTATTACAGCAGCTTTATATATCCCGATGTTTGTCCAAGGCGTATTCGGCGGAACAGCGGTTAGTGCAGGTTTAACTTTACTGCCTATGACCTTGGGATCAGTTATTGCGGCGCAGCTCGGTGGTTTATTAGTCAACAAAATGTCCTATCGCAGCGTCATGATGATTTCAGCTGTTATATTTATTACAGGTATTTTCTTGCTATCCACCATTACGCCGGAAACAACAAGGTTTATGTTGTCCGTGTATATGTTCTTAACTGGGTTTGGTATCGGCTTCTCATTCTCTGTGCTTGGAATGTCCTCCATTCATGGATTCGATATGCGGCAAAGAGGAAGCGCCACATCTACGATGTCCTTCATTCGTTCATTAGGCATGACAGTAGGGATTACGGTATTCGGCATTATTCAGCGCAACCACTTTACAAAGGGTATGACAGATGCTTTCGCAGGTGGAGAAGGAGCGGCTCCGATGACGGAAAATGCACGTGAGCTGTTATCACCGGAGAAGCGCGCAGAAATACCGGCTCCAGTCATGGAGAAGATTGTTGCCGCTTTGTCAGATTCAGTATCTACCACGTTTGTTTGGTCTATTGTTCCCGCAGGCTTAGCATTAGTTTGTGTTTTGATGATGGGGAATACGGGTATGAAAGATATTATCGGCAAACGTGATGGAAAAACGGCTAATACAGATGAGATTCGTGCACATTAGCGGCTTTATTATGATACCTAGGAACGATGTTTGACAATTGGCATAAAGAAGCATAAAATAATGCAATATGAATATTGGGCATTGATGGAGAAAGTAATCGTTTTAAGCCGACTAGGTTAGCGAGCTGGGGAAAGTGAAAGCCCAGACGGTCAAAACGATGAAAAGGCACTCCGGAGTCGTATACAAGCAAAGAGGGTTTGCTCTTAAGGAGCTGACCAAGTAGGGTGGAACCGCGGGATTACAACTCTCGTCCCTACGTCTGGGAGCAGGCGTAGAGACGGGAGTTTTTTGCGTATAAACACCTTTGCCTGCTTCGCTTTTACGGACACAAAACAGAGGAAGAAGGAGAGGGTCAGATATGAATTTTCAAAAAATGATTTTGACTTTGCAGCAGTTCTGGGCTGAACAAAATTGTATTCTCGTACAGCCTTATGACGTTGAGAAGGGTGCAGGAACGATGAACCCTATGACGTTTCTACGCTCGATTGGTCCTGAGCCTTGGAATGTTGCCTATGTGGAACCATCAAGACGTCCAGCGGACGGTCGATACGGTGAGAACCCAAACCGTTTATACCAGCATCATCAATTCCAAGTTATTTTGAAGCCATCGCCTGACAATATTCAGGAGCTTTATTTGGAAAGCTTGAAGCAGCTAGGCATTGATGCACTTGAGCATGATATCCGTTTCGTTGAGGATAACTGGGAATCACCTACTCTAGGCGCTTGGGGTTTAGGCTGGGAAGTATGGCTGGATGGCATGGAAATTACGCAATTCACTTATTTCCAACAGGTTGGCGGCATTGATGCTAATCCTGTCGCTGTAGAGATCACATATGGTATGGAGCGTTTGGCTTCTTATATTCAACAAAAAGAGAATGTTTTTGATTTGGAATGGGTTGAAGGAGTAACATACGGTGACGTCTTCAAACAACCAGAGTATGAGCATTCCAAATATACATTCGAGACATCGGATACAGCAATGCTGTTCTCTTTATTTAACATGTATGAGCAGGAAGCTCAAAAAACGATGGAGCATCATCTTGTGTTTCCAGCGTACGATTACGTATTAAAATGCTCGCACACCTTTAACCTGCTCGATGCGCGCGGCGCAATCAGCGTAACGGAGAGAACGGGCTATATTACACGGGTAAGAAATTTAGCGCGTGCTTGCGCATCGACATACTACGAGGAAAGAGAACGTCTTGGATTCCCTTTGCTGAAGAAAGGAGTGGAGCAGCATGACTAGAGATTTGTTGCTTGAAATCGGACTTGAGGAAGTGCCTGCTCGTTTCGTGCGTGGTGCGATGAACCAGCTAAAAGATAAAATGGTGAAGTGGCTTTCGGACTCAAGAATTGAACACGGCGCAGTAAATGTGTATGCTACACCACGGCGAATTGCTGTTCTAATCAACGACGTAGCTGAGAAGCAAACGGATATGAATGAAGAAGCTAAAGGCCCTTCTCGTAAAATTGCTCAAGACGACCAAGGCAATTGGAGCAAAGCTGCTCTTGGATTTGCTAGAAGCCAAGGCGTTGAGCCTGAACAGCTGTATTTCCAAGAACTAGCTGGCGTTGAATATGTTTATGCTACCAAAAGCAGCATCGGTACAGACACAGCAGCGGTACTGCCAGATGGCTTGCTCAGCTTGATTACTTCGATGTCTTTCCCGAAAAATATGCGTTGGGGCAATCACGAGCTAAAGTTTGTTAGACCGATCCGCTGGTTGGTTGCACTATTTGGTCAAGATGTGATTCCTTTTGAAATTACTGGGGTACAAACTGGAAATACAACACGCGGACATCGTTTCCTCGGCAATGATACTACTGTGCAAGAACCTGCGCAATACGTTGAGCGCCTGCGTGAACAGCATGTTCTTGCTGATGTCAGTGAACGTGAAGAGCTGATTGTAGCTCAGATCGATCGTCTAGCCAAAGAAAAAGGCTGGGAGATTGCAATCAAGGAAGATTTGCTTGAAGAGGTTGTTTTTCTAGTTGAATATCCAAACGTATTGTTTGGCGGCTTCGACCCAGCTTTTCTACACATTCCGCAGGAAGTGCTTATTACATCGATGCGTGAGCATCAACGGTATTTCCCGGTATTCAACAGCGAAGGTGAGCTTCTTCCGTTTTTCGTTACGGTTCGCAACGGCGATCTTAAGTCGATCGAGCTAGTATCGAAAGGCAATGAGAAAGTACTGCGCGCAAGACTTTCGGATGCCAAATTCTTTTATGAAGAAGATCATAAGCTGACGATAGAGCATGCTCTTTCGAAGCTTGAGAATATCGTATATCACGAAGAGCTAGGCTCAGTAGCTGACAAAGTAAGACGCATTCGTGCAACAGCTGATCTTCTGAGTAAGCATTTGCTGATCGATGAGCAAACGTCCAGCGACATTAGCCGCTCCGCTGATATTTGCAAATTCGATCTCGTATCCCAAATGGTTTATGAATTTCCTGAACTGCAAGGCATTATGGGGGAAGATTATGCTCTTAAAGCAGGAGAGCGAGCTTCAGTGGCGAAAGCCATTAATGAACATTATCAGCCGCGTTTTGCCGGAGATCTAGCTCCATCTGAATTAACAGGAGCCATCGTAAGCTTAGCGGACAAAATCGATACAATCGTTGGTTGTTTCTCGATCGGCATCATTCCGACAGGCTCTCAAGATCCTTATGCCCTTCGCAGGCAAGCAGCAGGTATCGTTCAAATTATTTTGGCGCACGGCTTGAAGCTGGAGCTAAACGATTTGTATGATGCGGCGCTATCCGTACATGAGAACCGCAGCCTTAAACGCGACGGTGCTGAAATCCGCAAAGATCTTTCTGATTTCTTTGCGCTTCGCGTTAAGAACGTATTGTCTGAGCAAGGTGTTCGTTATGATGTTGTAGATGCCGTTATGGCTTCTGGTTTTGCAGATCTGAAATCGACCATCGAGCGTGCGAGCGTCGTTCAAGCGCTTGCTGCAAGCAGCGATCGTACTGAATTTAAGCTAACTGTCGAGCAGTTTAACCGTGTCAGCAATCTGGGTTCCAAAGCTGCTGGTGCAGCGGTTGATCCAGCTTTGTTCGCAGAACAGGTGGAAACAGAGCTGTATCAAACATGGCTAGCGCAGCGTCCAACGTTTAAACAAGCGATTGATGAGGGAGATATTTCAAGAGCGGTACAATCTTTATCATCGTTGAAGCCGTTTATTCATAACTATTTTGAGAATGTTATGGTCATGGCACCTGATGAGGCTGTTCGTGCGAATCGATTGTCAACGCTTGCTGGTATCGCAGAAGATATTGCGATTATCGCAGATTTCTCGAAGCTCGTTTGGTAATTGAGTCCGTAAGGAGGATGATAGATCATGTCTCGTTCTAATCCCGAAGTAATCGTATATGTCGTCTCCGATGCAGCTGGTGATACAGGGGAGCTTGTTGTACGCGCAGCAATCGCGCAATTTCATCCACTTCATACCGATATCCGCAGAGCCCCTTTTGTAACGGAAGAGGCAGGCTTGCTGCGAATTATTGAGCAGGCGCAGCAAGTTGATGCAATAGTGATCTATACACTTGTTATTCCGCATCTTCGCGACAGCATGAAAAAGTTTGCAGAGGCATACAGCGTTACCGCGATCGATCTTTTGGGATCTTTTATCGAGACGCTGGAGAAGCGGACTGGGCGGAAATCACGACAAGAGCCTGGTCTTAATCATGTGCTTGATGCCAATTATTTCAAAAAGGTAGATGCTGTAGAATTTGCGGTAAAATATGATGACGCGAGAGATACATCCGGCGTACTAAAAGCAGATATTGTACTCGTTGGCGTATCACGAACGTCAAAAACGCCTTTATCGATGTACCTCGCGCATCAGAAGTTCAAAGTTGCTAATGTGCCGCTAGTCCCTGAGCTAAAGCCGCCGGACGAATTGTTTAAGCTGCCAAAACGCAAAATAATCGGGCTTACAATAGGTGTTCCTTACTTAAATACAATACGCAAAGAACGCCTTAAAGCACTTGGCTTACCGAATAATGCATCTTATGCGACTCCTGATCGTATTGAAAAGGAACTGCTTTATGCCGATACTATTATGAAGCAGCTAGGCTGCGTTGTGATTGACGTATCACATCGAGCCGTTGAAGAGACAGCAAGTTTGATTATGGAATATGTACGTTTGCCATAATGTCAAGCGGAAGGATTTTTTAGAGTTATGCCGTATATAATAGTATAGGAAAAGAATTTGAAACCGAGCGGTGATTTTCTATTCGTCAACAAAAACCTACCATTGTGGTCGATGCGGATGCATGTCCGGTAAAAACGGAAATAGGTGAAACGGCAAGACTCTTTTCTGTAGCAGTACTTATGGTTGCTTCTCACGACCATCGGCTGGAGCCTCAGCCAGGAGTAGATATTGTACAGGTGGACCGAAGCAATCAATCTGTCGATCTATACATTGTGAACCATATTGTGCGTGGAGATATTGTCGTTACACAAGATTTTGGACTGGCATGCATAGCAATCGGCAAAGGCGCTGTCGTATTGTCTCCTCGCGGAGAACAATATACCGATGAGAACATTGATTATTTGATGGAACGTAGACACGAACTTGCGAAACGTCGCCGTACCGGAGGCAAAACAAGAGGGCCAAAAGCGATGAACAACGACGATCGTGCACGGTTTCAACAAAAGTTGACAAAAGTTTTACGAAATGAGCAGGAGAACCATGACGTATAGCGAATATTATTTACGTGTTACTAGGATGAAGRTGATGAACGATGACATACGGTAATAAAATACCGGAAGAGGTCATTGATGCGGTTCGCAAGCATTATGACATCGTAGAGACGGTCGGGAAATATGTTCATCTCACGAAGCACGGCAAATATATGAAGGGGTTATGTCCGTTCCATTCGGAGAAGACTCCCTCATTTACAGTGACGCCGGAGCTCCAAATTTACCATTGCTACGGCTGCGGTAAGGGCGGCAACGTTATTCGTTTTTTTGAGGAAATGGAAGGTTATTCGTTTCCTGAAGCTGTTCGAGTGCTGGCGATGGATGCGGGAATGCCTGTAACCTGGGCATCACCAGATGGAGTGAAATCCACGCCGCATGATGCAGACCGAGCCAAGATCATTGAGGCGCATGAGCTGACAATTAAGTTATATCATCATGTGCTGAATAACACGAAGCAAGGACAAGCGGCAAAGCAATATTTGCGGGATCGCGGACTTAGTGATAAGCTGATTGATCATTTTATGATTGGTTACGCTCCTGAGGAATGGGACTTGCTGGCCCGGTTTTTAACGAATCGTGGATTTGATCTTGCATTGATGGAAAAAGGCGGATTGCTTTCGGCTAAATCTGACGGGAGTGGATATGTGGATCGGTTTCGAAATCGCATTATGTTTCCGATATGGGATCGAGACGGCAAAGCTACCGCGTTTGCGGGTCGCATTATAGGCGAAGGACAGCCGAAATACTTGAATACCTCGGAAACGATGCTGTTTACGAAAAGCAGAACACTTTACAATCTGCACTATGCGCGGCCATCTATTCGAAAGAGTAAGCAAGTTGTATTGTTTGAAGGTTACATGGATGTCATTAAATCATGGAGCGCTGGCGTAAAAAATGGAATTGCCACGATGGGAACGGCTTTGACCGAAGAACATTGCGCTATTCTAAAACGACAAGCCGAAGAAGTCATTGTATGTTATGACGGTGATGATGCAGGACAAGCAGCAGCATTCAAATCAATTCCGATGCTTGAAAGCGCAGGCCTCAAAGTATCGGTGGCGATGCTTCCGAAAGGAAAGGATCCCGATGATTATATAAGCGAATATGGTCCGGAGTATTTCTTGCGAGAGATAATGGATCAGCCGGTATCGGTGACAAAATTTAAGCTTATATATTCAAGGAAAAACCATATACTGCTAAAAGAAGAAGGTAGAAAGAACTATCTGCTTGAGGCGGTACAAATTGTTGCAGAGCTTGATTCTTCAACGGAACGCGAAGTCTACCTGAAGGAAATTTCACGAGAGTTCGAAATCTCACTGGATGCTTTGAAACAGGACTGTCATCAAATTAGACAGGAGCTGCAAAAAAAGAAACCGCAAGGGGATAATAACGACAATTCGTGGAATAATGGTAGGAATGAAAAGCCCCGAAAGTCTGGACCACCTACTCTTTTGCCTGCTTACACACATGCAGAACGAAGGTTGCTGCACGTTATGATGCGGGATCGAGAGGTAGCGCAATCGGTTCATGAACGACTCGGCGATGCGTTTAATGTAGAGGATCACGCAGCTCTTGCTGCTTATTTATACGCTTATTTTGCTCAAGGCTATGATCCGGATGTCAGCCGCTTTATTGCAACGCTGCATGATGACCGATTAGAACGTACAGCTGCATCGATTTTGATGATGGACGGTGACTTTCCGTTCGATGATACGACGATGGACGCATATATCCAAGACATTATTAAAGTACCGCAGTATCGTGATATTGAACGCAAGAAAGAAGAAATGGTGCGTGCTGAGCGTACCGGAGATTTTTTGGCAGCAGCACAAATAGCAAGTGAGATTATAACCCTAGAGAGACAGCTCAAAGGACGACAGGAAGATCGTTTCTAGGGGGGRGGGAGTCGGAATATGGCGAATGATCAACATACTGAACTAGATACCGAACAAAAACTGGATCATGTGAAGGATCAATTGATTGAGCAAGGCAAAAAGAGGTCATCTTTGACGTATAAAGAAATTATGGATAAGTTGGCTCCGTTCGATCAAGACCCTGAACAAATTGATGAATTTTTCGAACAGCTCGATGATTTTGGGATTGAGGTACTGAACGAAAATGACGAAGAAAATCCACTCGCTGCCCAAGGGGAAGAGCAAGAGCGCGAACAGGACGACTTTAACTTTGATGATGATCTAGCTTTGCCGCCGGGTATAAAAATTAATGACCCGGTACGTATGTATTTGAAAGAAATCGGTCGGGTTCCACTTCTTTCTGCAGATGATGAGGTTGAACTTGCACAACGTATCGAGAATGGTGACGAGGAAGCAAAACGTAGACTTGCGGAAGCGAACCTGCGGCTTGTTGTCAGTATTGCGAAACGTTATGTAGGTAGAGGTATGTTGTTCCTTGATTTGATTCAAGAGGGCAATATGGGACTTATTAAAGCAGTTGAGAAGTTTGACCATCAGAAGGGCTTCAAATTCAGTACGTATGCAACATGGTGGATTCGTCAAGCGATCACTCGCGCCATTGCTGACCAAGCACGAACTATTCGTATCCCTGTTCATATGGTGGAAACGATTAACAAGCTCATTAGAGTATCACGTCAATTGCTCCAAGAACTTGGACGCGAACCGACACCGGAGGAAATTGCTGCGGAGATGGAGCTAAGCACCGAGAAGGTTCGTGAGATTATGAAGATCGCACAAGAACCGGTATCGCTCGAAACTCCAATCGGGGAAGAAGATGATTCTCACCTAGGTGATTTCATTGAAGACCAAGAAGCTCTTGCTCCAGCAGATGCTGCTGCGTATGAGCTGCTTAAAGAGCAACTGGAAGATGTGCTCGATACATTGACTGAAAGAGAAGAAAATGTACTTCGTCTTCGCTTCGGACTTGATGATGGACGCACGAGAACGCTTGAGGAAGTTGGCAAAGTATTTGGTGTTACGCGTGAGCGTATTCGTCAAATTGAAGCCAAAGCACTTCGCAAACTGCGTCATCCAAGCCGCAGCAAACGTTTGAAAGATTTCCTCGAATAAAAAAACTTGATGTTTAGTATATTGACCTTTCTGCTCGTGCAGCGAGGTCTTTTTTCTAAAATGCCAACCTCATACATACGGACTTGTGCAGGCAAGACAAGTCGACCGAAAGGATAGCGGGATTTTATGAATCAGGATCGTCGGCAAATTATCGTGAAAGAAATTGATCATTGGCGCCGAAGCAAGCTGCTGCCAGATCAATATTGTGACTTTCTGCTGAATTTGTATGCTGATCAAGATACGATCCAAACAACTAAAGAACAGCATCATACAGTTGGAAAAGCAATCGCCGCAGTACAACGAGCTACAGGTATGCAATGGCTACTTACATTTGGAACTTTTACCTTAATTTCCTTTGTTGTGCTTTATTTTAACGAATTTCATCCGTTATTGCAAATGGCTGTTGTGGTCGGCGCGGTGGCTGTTTTTTTACTTACGGGACAGCGACTTCGCAGCCGCAACGAGTCGGCTGGATTGGCAATAACAAGTACGGGAATGCTCCTCCTTCTAGGCGGGGGATTGTATATGTTGAATCTGCATGCTTTTGATCATTGGGGCTGGAAAACAGGCTTATTAGCCTTTTGTTCGATCTTTTGGGTTGTTTACGGAATAAAGGCTCGCATTCCTGCCCTTCATTTAAGTGGATGGTTGGCGGCTATACTTGTTTATGCGTGGCTGCTGTCACAATTTATGCTGGATTCGAAATGGTATGAGGTGCAGCTGTACTGGCTGCCTATCGCTTGTTTATTTGGCTGGAGCAGTTGGTTTGTACATCGCTGGTCGAAGCCGGTATCTGCTGTTTTGTTTGCAACCTGCGCGCTCGTGTGGTTTATGCCTGAGCTATACTCGGTCATGTTCGTAAATGACGCGATTCTGTTGCAGCTGCAGCTTATTGTCAAAATAGCGATAGGCGGCATAATATTATTTTCAATGCGAAAACAATGGATGGTGTGGGTTGTATAATGTTAAAACTATCAAGGCGTCTGCAGAAGATTGCAGATTACGTAACCACGGGCTCGCGTGTAGCTGATATAGGCTCGGATCATGCGATGCTCCCCGTATATTTGCTGCAAATCGATAAGTGCCCTACAGCGATCGCAGGAGAGCTGAACCTCGGTCCCTATGAGGCAGCGAAGAAGCAAGGTGCTGCTGCTGGAATGACTGCTCGTTTGACAGTGCGGCAAGGCGATGGCCTGAACGTGCTTCAGCCTGGTGAGGCTGACACGGTCACAATCGCCGGTATGGGCGGCAGCCTTATGAGCGATATATTGGAGGCAGGCCATGCGGCGGGCAAGCTAGAAGGGGTTGTAGAGCTTGTGCTGCAGCCTAATGTAGGTGAAGAAGTCGTACGCGAATGGCTATTGAAGCATAATTGGTATTTGGCTGCAGAAAGCATTCTCGAAGAAGACGGAAAAATTTATGAAGTGATGCACGCCATACGTGTATTGGATGCTAAAGCGCGCAATAGCGAGCTTTATGATGGCAGCTTCTTGAAGGTTAAGCTTGCGGCTGACAAGCTATTTGGTGTTTTGAAGCAAATGGGTCCGTATTTGCTCCGTGAGCCGCAACCTGTATTGCTTAAAAAATGGCGTCATGAGCTGAATAAGCTTGAGCGTATTTGTGATCAGCTGGGTGGATCAGATCTTGCTGAATCAGCGAGTAAACGCGAGCAGTTTCAGGCGGAGATGAACGTGATTGAGGAGGTTTTACAATGCTTGCCAATGGACAAACCGTGATCCAGTTAATGGAGCAGCTTGCGCCTAAGCATTATGCGGTAGAGAATGACAAAATCGGCCTGCAGCTTGGCACATTAAATAAACCGATTAAGAAGATCCTCGTTGCATTGGATGTGACGGATGCTGTTGTTGATGAAGCGATCGAGCAAGGTGCTGAGCTTATTATCGCTCATCATGCGATCATATATCGGCCGCTTGCCAAGCTGGATACATCAACTGCGGCAGGGCGCCTATACGAGAAGCTAATCAAAAACGACATTGCCGTTTATATTTCACATACCAATCTTGATGTGGCAGATGGCGGAATAAATGATTGGCTCGCTGATTTAATCGGTATCGTGCCGGATAACCGCCAGTGTTTGGAGGAAGTGCATACGGATAAGCTGTACAAGCTTGTTGTATTTGTACCAGAGAGCCATCACGAGCAAGTACTTGAGGCTATGTGGCGTGCAGGAGCAGGTAAAATTGGCAGCTACAGCAACTGCAGCTTCAATATAAAAGGGACAGGAACATTTATTCCTGGACCAGGAACGAACCCGTTCATTGGTGAGGAAGGAAAGCTGGAGCGTGCCGATGAGATTCGGATTGAAACGATCGTGCCTCACAGTGTCCACCGCAAAACGGTCCAAGCTATGCTTAAAGCACATCCGTATGAAGAGGTTGCTTATGATTTATATTCAGTCGATTTAAAGGGCAGATCGTTTGGACTGGGCAGAGTTGGCAAGCTAACCGAGCCGAAGACACTGGGTGAGCTTGCAGAGCAAGCGAAGCAATTATTTGATGTTCCAGCGGTGAGAGTCGTTGGAGCACTCGACCGAGTCATTCGCAAAGCCGCTGTACTCGGAGGAGCAGGCGGGAAATATGTACGCCATGCTGTATTTTCCGGCGCTGATGTGCTTGTCACTGGAGATATTGATTATCACACGGCACATGATGCGCTAGCTGCAGGAATGACGATCATCGACCCAGGTCATAACATTGAAAAAGTGATGAAGCAGAAAGTTGCAAATTGGTTGAATGAACAGCTTGTGAGCAGTAAATATGAAACGAAAGCGGTTGCTTCTTCCTTGAACACAGAACCGTTTACTTTTATATAGTTAAATTATTGTTAGATTGGAATGGCATTGAGGGTTGAGCTTTTGTGAAATACCTTGTATACTTAACGATGCCACGGAAAGTTTGACAGACAATCGCTGGCGGCCTTGTTGCCGCGAGAGGAAAGTCCGGGCTCCGCAGGGCAGGATGCTGGATAACGTCCAGTCAGCGCGAGCTGAAGGATAGTGCCACAGAAATGGACCGCCGATGGCCGGCTTTTAGCCGGAACAGGTAAGGGTGGAACCGTGGTGTAAGAGACCACGAGGAGCATAGGTGACTACGTTCCTGGTAAACCCCATCTGGAGCAAGACCGAGAGGACGCCGCAGCCCCTAAGCTGCAGCCTTAGCCTGAGGCGCGTCCGGGTTGGTTGCTGGAGCCGTATAGCAATGTACGGCCTAGATAGATGATTGTCGCTTCATCGTGGGAGGGTCGTTCCCGTTTGGACCACCAGAAGTACAGAACCCGGCTTACGACAAACTTTCCGCACGACCTTACACTTACAAACAAAGAGCACCCATCGCATGCGATGGGTGCTTTATTGTGTTTGCTGAATTACTTCCCGTACTTATTCATAATCCGATCAAGCCTTCTTTTTACCTGATCGGGATAAGTTTGCAGCGCTCCACCGTATTTTGAAGCAGCTTGCAGTGCTTTATCAACATCGATTTCTCCATAGCCAAAATAATCGTCTTTTCCTTTGGCGCCTAAATCTATAGCTGATTTTCTCATAATTTCCATAACCTCAACGTTGGATAGCTCAGGATTAATGGACCGAATCAATCCTGCCAATGCCGCGACATGGGGACTTGCCATAGATGTGCCGGACAATGCTGCATATTGACTGCCAGGATAGGTGCTCGCAATGCTGTCGCCAGGTGCTGCAACGTCTATATAATCGCCATAGTTGGAAAATGAAGCTTTTTCTTTGCTACTGTTGGTAGCCGCAACAGCGAATACTTCCGGATATGCGGCAGGATAACCCGGTCGATCCGTATTATCGTTACCGCTGGCTGCAATCATGATGACGTCATGGTCATAAGCGTATTTAATCGCGTCATGAAGAAAATCTGCCTGCGCATAGTTGCCTAAGCTCATATTAATGACCTTGGCTCCATGATCGACGGCCCAAATAATACCTTGAGCAACGGAATAAGTGGAGCCTGCACCGCTGCTGTCCAATACTTTAACAGGCATAATTTTGTTATACCATGATAAACCGGCAACACCTTCATTATTGTTAACGGTAGCGCCAATGATGCCAGATACATGGGTTCCGTGGCCAACATCATCATCGGGAGCCGCATTTTCGTCTACAATATTTTTGCCTTCAGCAAGCTTTCCCTTCAAATCCGGGTGATTGCTTTGCACGCCGGTATCAAGCACAGCAATAATAACCTTGTCACTGCCTTTAGATAAACTCCAGCCCTTTTCCGTCTCAATTGATGGCAAATTCCATTGGTACTCTGAGTACAAAGCGTCGTTTGGAACGATTGCGGCTGAGCTCTCATTTGTCATATACAAATAATGTGGTTCTGTATATTCGGTATTCCACGTTTGCTTGAAATAACGGACTAGCTGATCCGTTTCAATATTTCTTGAGCGGAAAATAAAAGTATCTCCGACTTGTTTAACCCACTCCGCATTTATATCACGTTTTACCTGTTCAAGCTCGCTGCCCGAAAGAGGCTTAACGAAATGTACAACGACGTCACGAACATGATAATGACTGGCATTACCGTTATCCTCGCCAGTACGAACAGTCGTATCGATCGTTGAGTTTGGTTTCACGGATTCGATTTTGTAATTTCCTTCAGCCGGGTAAGGTACAAGTCTAAGGT
>NZ_JBFTSN010000140.1:0-14341 GCF_056400045.1 Paenibacillus sp. 01L418 | reverse complement strand
GGTGTGGGGAAGCAACTTTTCAAACAACTTTTTCTTCAATTTGAAGAACTCGGCTACAATAGAGTTTTTGTTGAAGTATTAGAAGATAATAAAACCCGTTATTTCTACGAATATTACGGTGCTCATTTATTTAAATCGGATAAGATAACAATTTCCGGCAATGAATTGAATCTTCTTATATATGAGTGGAGCAATATTGGCGAAGTATTATCTAAATTGTGAATACAGCGTCGAATAAGAAAAATATGTTTGTTAAATTTCGATTTATGGAGGAATCAAAATGGATGTAACATTCCAAAGAGATCACTTATTCTGGGTACATGAGCCTGAAGAATATACGATTACAGATGGAGAAATTGTGATTAAAACAGAAGCTGGAACAGATTTTTGGCAAAGAACCTATTATGGCTTTCAAAACAATAATGCTCCTGCTTTGTTAATGAAAACCAATGAGAAATACTTTTCGTTTATAGTAAAAACGGAATTTGACAGTAAACAACGCTTCGACCAGTGCGGTGTAATTATCTATCAAAATAGTGATAACTGGATAAAGGCTTCTATTGAATATGAAAATGAAGAATACCAGAGATTAGGAAGTGTTGTAACGAACTTAGGATATTCTGATTGGGCAACTACGGATATTTCTGCAACAAAGAAATTTATGTATTACAGACTGAGCCGACGTAAAAGCGATTATTGTATTGAAAATTCTTATGATGGCATTCACTATAAGCAAATGCGTATTGCACACCTTTTTGAAGGAGCAGACAATATTCAGATTGGTATTTATGCTTGCAGTCCAGAAGACTCTTCATTTAATGCCGTTTTCACAGAAATGAAATTTACTGAATGCCAATGGAAAGAACACAAGTAACAAATTTCCAGTGTAACTAATAGATAAATATAAATGATCGAATAAATAATTGGTAAGAGAAGGATATTCAAATTCATGACTCATAAAGCGGGAAGAGGTATTATGGAACCACCAAAAGGAAGGTTAAAAGTAATTATTTTGTGTACAGCATTATCACTTGTAGCCGTTTCTGTATTCCTGTTCATATATAATTTCCCAAAAAAGATTGATCTTGAGTATCCAGCATTGGAATATCGCGTAGGCAAACCTGAAAGTGGAGAAGTAACAACAATCAAAGTTAAGGGAACTATATATAAACCCTTGTTCCGTGATCCATCCTTTCATGGACAATTCATTATTAATAAATATGATTAAACAAAAAATTATCAATTGCGGGATATAGATTTTTATCAAGATTTATTATTTTATCATCAGAATGAAAATGGAACACCTGTTCACAAGCCTTTAGGTTATCTAATGATATCGGATAATTTTGCCCAACTGAACATAGATGTGAATGAAAAAATGAATGATAACCAATTGATAGGTAAGGACCTAAGAATATCGGCACCTGCTAAAAATTACGAGGAAGCCATGAGAATTAACGCAGAGTTAAAAGCGAACTAAATCGGCAAAAATCTGAAGCACCCCCATCGACAACAGGGATGCTCTATTAACATATACAGTGTCACTTTATATAAAAACTATCTACGTCGTTGAGATTCCAGTATTATTACATCAGTTATGTTTACACATTGGCGGTTCGTATTAATATCGTCCTAATGGTTGCCATTAACCTTTCTCAGGAAGATGTTCAGGCTGATTGACGACAACAGATCCATCATCTAGTCTCAGCCATGTTTGGAAGTCAGCTTTCCCTTCGGTCAATTGTATGATCCTTGCACCACGCGGAAAACCCTCTTTTCCATAGGTGTTATAGCCTGTAGCCCTTCCATAACATAGACGAATGCCGTGAAGCTCACCCCAGTAATCATTGATATGATCATGCCCTACGAACGTACCGCGGACATCTTTCATTTCAAGAAATGCAGTGAAAAGTCCGGAATTGATTTTTGGGCTCGCTACGCCCTCGTGCTTCTGCCCATAGCAGGTATGCTCGTTCCATACCTCGTTATATTCGGGCACAGGGATATGGAAAAACGCAAGCGAGGGCAGTGGAACATCATTGTTTTGTTTCGTCAAACGAGCGGATTGCTCCTTATACCAGCCAATTTGGCTATGAGTAACCCAGGCATAGCCGCCAACGGGCTGATCGGCATACTCGCCTGAATCCAATAGATATAATGCGGCAGCGGGGCTGCTATTATTTTTAGAATGAATTTCCAGCACATAATTTCCAGCACGATCCCCTAGGCTAGGGCCCATTTCGGTTAAGCTGAGCGGTCTTTCCTGCTGCAAGCGAATAAGCTCTTCTCTGGTGGTGCCAACCTCGGTATCATGATTGCCAAATACAGCTGCCCATGGGATATTAAATTCTTCCGCTGCTTTGACAGCATTTTTAAAGGACTCTTGTCTATCAGTACAATGCTCGCTATAAATAACGTCACCGGTAAAGATCACCAAATCTGGTGATTCTTCTTGCAGGACGTTCTTCATTAGAGAATATGTTTGTAAATCCTCTTGCTGCCCGTTTTGCCAGTGCAGATCGGTAAATTGAACAATTTTGAATGTGCCGTCTTCTCGAAAGTTTAAGTTCGCCATAGTACCCTCCACTTGAATCCCATTCGAATGATTTTCGCCAAAAATATGTAGACAATGGTTTACGTACATTCATTTCGATATCATTCCGCATTATCCTGCAATAAGGCACGATTAAATAAGGGCTGTCCCAAACGTAGATGTATCTGCGTTTGGGACAGCCCTATTATTGTTCCGCTATGATATTAAAAATCAAAGTTGTCGGGATCTGGACCCACCCGAAGATTTTGGTTCAGAGCGTCTATTCGGGACAGCTCACTCTCAGATAGTTCAAAATTAAATACATTACTATTTTCGATGATGCGATGCTCTTTCGTTGACTTCGGAATCGTTACAATGCCGTGCTGCAAATCCCAGCGCAGAATGACTTGAGCAATGGATTTGTTATGCGTTTCAGCAATCTCCTTAAGAACGGGATGATCTAACAGCTGACCTTGCATAAGCGGAGACCATGCTTCAATTTGGATGCCTTGTTTCTTGCAATAGTCGATTAACTCTTTCTGCGTTAGCTGCGGATGGAGCTCCACTTGATTAATCATCGGTTTAACGGCAGCATCTTTCATTAACGTCTCCAAATGATGAATCTGGAAGTTGCTTACGCCAATGGCTTTGACTCGGCCATCCTTGTAAAGGGTCTCCAAAGCTCTCCACGCCTCTTGGAATTTGCCTTCTACAGGCCAATGAATCAGGTACAGGTCAAGAAAGTCTAAACCGAGTTTATTTAGCGTAGTTTCGTAAGCCGCCAGTGTAGATTCATATCCGAGATCAGCATTCCAAACCTTTGATGTGACAAAAAGCTCTTCTCTCGTCACGTTATACTCAGCCATAGCTTCACGAATGCCTTGTCCGACACCTGATTCATTGCCATAAATAGCTGCGGTATCAATACTGCGGTAACCATTTTTAATCGCTGCTTTGACGGACTCGACCAGCTCCGCGCCATCCTCAACTTTAAAGACGCCAAGACCAAACCAAGGCATTTGAACACCGTTGTGAAGTGTAGTTGTATCCTGTAAATTTTTTGCGATCATAGTGAAGCCCTCCTGTGTTTTGTTTCATCTTTTTTTTCTAAAGCTCTAGCCCAGCCGGTTAAAATTACAGCGCCGAGAACCATCAATCCGCCAACCCAAGCCGTATGAATAAGTCCCATCGAGTCCGTAATGACACCGCCCAAATAGGCGCCAATGGCGATACCTGCGTTAAACGCAGCGATGTTGACAGCCGAAGCGACATCTACTGCCTTCGGCGCATAACGTTCAGCGAGCATCACGACATGCACTTGCAAGCCGGGTACGTTCATGAATGCAAACAGTCCCATCAAGATAATCGTAATTAAGCCAACCACTTTAAACGGTGCGGTGAAGGTAAGAACAAAGAGTATGATAGCCTGCAAAATAAACATGTAAAACAAGGCGGTAATCGGCTTCTTATTGGCAGCTTTCCCACCAATGACATTGCCGATGGCGATGGCGATGCCGTATACCAAAAGAATGGCCGCTACCGTACTTTCCTTAAATCCGGTTATATCGTGAAGCAACGGGGATAAATAAGTAAAGACAACAAACGTACCCCCGTACCCAATAGCAGTAATCGCGAATGCAAGCAGCAATCGTCCATTCGTAACCAGTTTTATCTGCTCGCGCAGCGGTGTTCGAGTTCCTTTGCGCAAATCGGAAGGAATCAACACCATATTGGCTATAAAAGCGATAACGCCAATAAGAACTATGCCAACAAAAGCAGCACGCCAGCCCATATGCTGTCCAATCCAAGTACCTAACGGTACGCCTGTAACGGTAGCTACAGTGAGTCCTGAGAACATAATTGCGATTGCGCTAGCTCTGCGGTTCTCGGGAACGAGATCGGCTGCAATGGTAGCGCCAATTGACATAAATACGCCATGAGCCAGTGCTGAGATGACGCGCGCGGTAAGTAAAATACCAACGCCGCTTGCCGATGCCGCAAGGCTGTTTCCAGCAATAAAAACAATCATGATCCAAAACAATAATGTTTTTCTCGGAATCGTAGATGTTAAAGATGTTAATATTGGAGCTCCAAAAGTAACCCCAAGAGCATACAACGTAACGGTTAGTGCCGATGTTGTAACCGATATATTCAAGTCTTCAGATATAAGCGGGAGCAGCCCTACACTGATGAACTCTGTTGTCCCAATCGCAAAGGCGCTTATGGCTAACGCTAGAAGCGCCAGGGTACTTCTTTTTTTATCTAATGCCATTTGTATAACCCCTTTTGTATAGTATTGCCGGCCGGTAAGTGCTATTATGATGGGTTTAGGCAGTAATGAACAGTACGTACTTTGAAGTGCTATAGGTACTAAAAAGTAATAAATGCATGAATAGTAGGCGATAGCTCGGTTGGGGAGGATATATCTATGATTAAGAAAAAATACAATATTTCAGTGGAAGCGACCCTCGAGGTTATTGGAGGGAAATGGAAATGCGTAATCCTTTGTCACTTAACGCATGGCAAAAAAAGAACGAGTGATCTCAAACGTATTATGCCCTCCATAACACAAAAGATGTTAACACAGCAGCTGAGAGAGCTGGAGCAAGATGGCATCGTGAATCGAATAAGCTACAATGAGGTCCCGCCGCGGGTTGAATATGAGCTCAGTGAATACGGATGGAGCTTAAAATCGATATTGGACTCCCTTTGCTCATGGGGCGAGATTCATATTATTAAAGAATACGGTAATAAGGCTGCCGTATTGGAAGACAATGGCCTAAATAATCTTGAGATGGACATCGTCGAACAGGAAGAAGATGTGCTTTGCTAAACCATCTAATAACAAACAGGCTGTCGTCATGTGGACGACAGCCTGTTTGTTTATGACGATTATTAAGCTTTTTGTTCATACAGCTTAACGATTTCAATAATCGTATTGACGGCTTGTACCATATTGTTAACCGATACATATTCAAATCGGCCATGATAATTTTCTCCGCCGGTGAAAATATTCGGAGTCGGCAATCCCATGTAGGAAAGCTGCGAGCCGTCTGTGCCGCCGCGAATCGGCTCGATTAGCGGGGTAATGCCAAGGTTGATCATCGCTTGCTCTGCGATGTCTACGACTTGGATCACCGGCTCGATTTTCTCCTTCATATTGTAGTATTGATCCTTTATTTCAAGCACAATACGTTCTTCTCCGTACTTCGCTTTCAGTTCCTCTACGATACGAGTAAGCTCCAGCTTTCTTTCTTTAAATCGGTTGCGGTCATGATCACGTATCAAATAATGAAGCTCCGTTTGCTCGACGTCGCCTTGAATGGATGACAGGTGGTAGAAGCCTTCATGGCCTTCTGTCTGCTCAGGTGTTTCATTAGCCGGCAGTTTTGCGTGGAGCTCCATCGCCATTTTTGCGGCATTGATCATTTTGCCTTTGGCCGTTCCGGGATGCACGTTTTTGCCCTTGCATATAATGACAGCGCCAGCGGCATTAAAGCTTTCGTATTGAAGCTCGCCCAGCGGACCTCCATCCATTGTATAGGCATAGACCGCATCAAAGGCTTGTACATCAAACTTATGCGGACCTCGGCCGATCTCTTCATCAGGAGTGAAGGCTACTCTTATTTTACCGTGCTTCAACTCAGGATGATTAATGAGATGAGCCATCGCCGTCATGATCTCAGTTATGCCTGCTTTATCGTCTGCACCAAGCAGTGTCGTGCCGTCTGTTGTAATCAACGTATGACCTTTATAGCCGTGCAGCTCTGGGAAGTCGTTCGGTGACATAATGATGCGCTGTGCTTCATTTAAGATAATGTCGTTCCCGTCATATTGTTCAATAATTTGCGGCTTGACGTTCGTGCCAGTAAAGTCAGTTGCTGTATCGATATGCGCAAGGAAACCGATGGTTGGGATCTCTTTATCCGTATTGGCTGGAAGGGTAGCCATGACATAGCCGTTAGCATCCATCGTAACCTCTTGCATGCCGATGGCTTTCAATTCCTCTACTAGCATATTAGCTAACGTCAGTTGTCCGGGCGTGGAAGGGCAGGTTTCGCTGCTTTCATCGGACTGTGTGTCCACCTGCGCGTAAGTGATAAATCTGTTTATAATCTCGGTTTTCATCATTCTCAGCTCCAATACAAATAGTCATATAGCAAAATACAATACAAAAGCGACGTATCTTCATCGTCACTAGAAGTGGTCTCTAATCTGTTCACTTTAAAGATGATACGCTGTTCCATGATTTTTTTCAAATCGCTTGGGTAACAATAAGAGTAGAGGTGGAATCACAGCATGCATACCTATATGGATATTTTAATACGTACGATTGTTGCTATTTTACTGCTTCTACTAGTAGCTAGAATATTGGGGAAACAGACGATTTCCAACATGACATTTCATGATTTTGTGACCGGCATTACGATAGGGGCACTTGCAGCCAATTTGGCATTCAATGAAACATTGAAATGGTCGCATATTACTTTGTCACTCGCGGTTATGACGGTTACGTCTTATCTGTTATCTGTCGTTGCCTTAAAGAGCCGTAAATTAAGAAGCTGGATTTCAGGCTCCCCAACCGTTCTCATCGAAGGCGGGAAGATTCTTGAGAATAATATGAAGAAGGTTAGATATACTTTGGATTCTTTGGATCAAGCTTTAAGAGAAAATGGGATTTTTAATATGGATGAGGTTGAATATGCAGTTCTTGAGGATAATGGAATGGTGTCTGTATTAAAAAAAGACGAGTATCAGCTTGTCACGAAAAAGGACATGAAGCTTCAATTAAACAAACAGGAGTTTCCAATTGAATTGATTATGGATGGTTCACTTTTGGAAAAAGAAATGAAAGAGAATGGGCTGACGAAGGAATGGCTGGAAAACGAACTGAGAAAAAAAGGGAAGAAAATATCTGACGTTTTCTACGCGGTAAGAGGGACAAAGAAGCAGCTCATCTTTGACTTTTATGAAGACGGTATACATAAACCTACGGATAAAGAATAAGGATGCACGCAACGGTAATTTGCATCGCAGATTACCGTTGCGTGTCTATTTACCTCTATATGTGTGTAGCGCTGGTCGTTGTTTTTTTTGTAGCTCCGAGTCTGCTTGCACCAACAAACATAGCGGTGATTAAGCCAATGCTGCCCACACAAATGCTGAGTATAAAGCCGTGATTGATCGCTGTTGCCAGCGCCTCTTGCAGAAACTTGCGTATTTGCGGGTCTAGCTGACCGCCTGCTCGCATGAGCAGTTCTGGATTGGCTAGAGTATTGATTTTGTCAGAAGGAATGCCAGCCTTATCTGCACCTGCCGTAATTAATCGATGCAAGTTGTTATTTACAATCGTCGCCATAATAGATGCACCCAATATGCCGCCAATGTTGCGCCAGAAGCCGACGATAGATGAGCTGACGCCCATATATTTAGGATCAACGTTTGCAGCAATCGAGCTCTGTGCGACACTCATTAGAGGACCGACGGCGCCAAAGCCAAGCAGAATCATAAGTACAATCATATAGCCGCTGGAAGCATGAGCGCTAACTGTAGAAAGCAGCGTAGCTACAATAATAGTCATTAGCATAGTGAACAGCATGAGTGTACGGAAGGCGAATTTGGATTGCAGGAAACCAAATAGAATAGCACCCCCGATTAACGAGGCCATCATAGGCGTCAATACGCCGTTTGAGTTGCTATTTCCTAACACCCCTACCGTAAAGCTAGGCAAATACGTAATGGCGGAGAACATAATGACGCCCTGGCAGAAGCAAAGAATACTTGTGCCCAAGACCATCTTATTTTTAAAGATGCTCAGAGGAAGGACGGGTTCAGGAGCACGCAGCTCGACAAAAATAAACAGAGCGCCAATTACAGCTGAAATCGTGAATAAGCTAATTTCCTGCCAGGAACTCCATGCGTAGGTTTTGCCGCCCCATTCGAGCGCTAGCATTAAGGAGACCGTAGTAATGATCAAAAACAAGGTTCCCAAATAATCGATTTTTGGTTTTTTCTCGGAACGTGTTTCTTTGAGCGCAATCATCAGAACAATCATGGATGCCAAACCGATGGGAATGTTGATATAGAAGTTCCATCTCCAACCAAAGTGTTCGGCAATGAAGCTGCCGAGCTGCGGGCCTGCAACGGAGGATAGGCCGAAGATCGCACCGAATACGCCAGACATTTTTGCTGCATCCTTCGGATCTTTAAATATCGTATAAATAATGGTGAAGCTGATTGGGAACAAGGCGCCGGAGCCAATCCCTTGAATGACGCGGAACCAGATGAGCTGATCAGCACTCTGAGCGATACCGCATAAGGCGGAGCCGATCAAGAACATGCCAATACCAATCATATAAAACATTTTTCTGCCGAATAGGTCGGACATTTTGCCGAAAACGAGCATCGTGCTTGTTGCTGCCAGCATGTAGGCGGTAAATACCCAGCTGACTTTATCGAAAATGTTAAAGTCCTGACTGAGCTTGTTAATGCAGGAGGCCACAATCGTATTGTCCAAAGATGCCATTAATAACCCTAGTGCCATGGCAAGAATGATGAGGTTATTGTTTGAACGTGATTTTTCCATCCTAAACCCTCTTTTCCTCTTCTAATTTATCCATACGATCCAGCCCCTCTTGGATCGCTTCCAGCTTAGCACTATATTCCTTAATTCCGATTTCAATGCATATGATATGTCCAGGCTGCATGCTGCTTTTATATAGGGCGTACTTATCGCGCAGCTGATCGAGCTGTGTCTGTGTATACTCTTGTGCCTGCTTCAACCACATAACTACCATGTCATTACCTACCAGCTGGCCGAAATAAAGCCGCATCAGGAAATCTGATTTAACCGTATCCGTTTCCATCGGGCTGTGCAGATATTCGTAAAATCTACTTTTTCCAGCCTCTGTGATGGTGAACACATTTTTATTCGGCTTGCCCTCTTGCTGCACATTTTCCTTCGTGATCAATGCCTCTTTTTCCATCCGATGCAGCATCGGATAAATCGTTCCATAGCTTGAGCTATAGAAATAAGAGAAAATATCCTCGAACAATTGTTTAATTTCATAACCGGATAATGATCGTCTCATAAGCATGCCTAAAATAACGTCCTGACTGTTCAAAGCAAATGTGCCTCCTTGTCTTTTTACTTAGGATAGAATGGGAATAGGTGTAATAAATATCCATATTTATATTACGATCCATAATATATCACTCCGATATAGGTGGTGTCAATATTTAGAAATAAAACAATTGGTAAATAAAAAAGGTTTAGTAGATCATTCACTTTTCATAAAATTCTACCTAACGATAGGTTGAAAAATAATAATAAGAGTGATATGCTAAAACAAATTCAAGGTACAGGAGGAGTTGCAATGAGTAAAAGCGAGGAAACATTGGCATCCATCAAAGAAGTGAGCTATCAACTATTTGCAGAGGTGGGCATTACGAAAACGACGTATTCGATGATTGCCAAAGCGGTTGGAATAGCTAAACCCTCTATTTATTATTACTTTAAATCGAAAGAAGATCTCATAGCGGCAATTTTTGAAGACTTGTGCAGCGCGATTCAGTTCTCGACATTTTTTGAAATGGATACTTTTACAAAAGATAATTTTGAGGAGAAGCTTGTTGAGCTCGGAATCCATATGATTGATGAGCAGGCTAAGGACCCTTATTATAATCGTGTCGTACAGGAATATATGTTAATGGCAACAAGGTATCCCTTTTATCACGAGAAGCTGCTTATGATCCAAAAAGGGTATTTGTACGGCTTTGAGATGCTGATGGAGAAAGCTAAACATTTTGGACTTGTTTCAGATCAGGCGAGTGCTGCCAAAGCACATATGCTTGCCTTAGTGCTTGATAACATTGGCAACTTTATGATGCTGGTTGAACATATTGATTATAAACAGATCTGGGTAGAGGCTGTAAGCGGCGTTTTCAAAGGAAGTGATGCTAGTGGAAGCAAGTAAACGATTGATTGGGCTGGATTTTGCCCGTGCATGGGCACTGTTCGGTATGCTTATCGTAAACTTCATTGTAATTACAAATGCTGAGCATAATGGCCCCGCGTGGTTGATTACTGTTACTTCGTTATTTCAAGGACGAGCCTCGGCTTTATTCGTTTTACTTGCTGGCATAGGCATTTCGCTCATGTCTCGGAAAGCTGTTGCTAGTCACGATAAAGCAAAGATTATAGCTGTTCGCCAAATGATTTGGAAAAGATCGCTGTTCTTGTTTGTAATCGGATTACTGCTATATGTTATGGAATGGACAGGCGATATTTTACATTATTATGGTGTTTATCTGTTCATGGCAGCAGTGCTAATTACGGTAAGAGACAGGATATTGTATGGACTGGGCGCAGCTATATTAATAACAGCACAATGCCTTCAGCTTGTATTCGATACCTTTAAAGGATGGGGCGGTCCTGTACCGTTTATGCATTATGTGGATTTTTGGACGTTGGAAGGTTTTGTTCGCAATTTATTTTTTAATGGCTATCATCCTATATTTCCATGGTTTTGTTTCTTCATCATCGGACTCTTGATAGGAAGAATAGATTTTCATAACAAGGCGCTTCGAATGAAGCTGCTGATCATTGGAGCAAGTGTCACGATTACCATGGAGCTGCTGTCAAAAATGCTAACTTATTTGTTCATCCCGAGCATGGGTAGCGAAAGTGCTGAGTTTTTGTTCAGCACAGGTCCGATTCTGCCGAATGTTTTGTACATATTATCTGCATCGGGTTCGGCTATTGCCTTCTTAATTCTAAGTCTGTTCTTGACTGAAAAATACGATAAAAGCTGGTTTATAAACGTTATCGTACAAACAGGCCAGTTAACGTTGACTCATTATGTGAGCCATGTGGTAATTGGTATCGGTGTTCTCATTGCACTAAATCGACTGGAAAACCAATCGTTGATATTCGCCTCTATATACTCATTTTGTTTTTTCTTATTTAGCATTTTATGTAGTGTGCTTTGGCGTAAGAGATTTTCAAGAGGGCCGATTGAACTGCTGATGAGGAAAATTACGGGATAAAGCGGCAAGCTTATCCATCCGCATTCTTTTACAATAACGAAGTTAACGAAAACACCACTCTATCAGGAGTGGTGTTTTTGTTTTAGATTAACCTTATAGTTTGGTTAAGAGGTAGCTTTGACCGCCTGACCTTTGGGATGACGAGGAGCAGCATAAGTGCTCGGATTAGCTTTGCTCATTGCTTTTCTCTGCTGCACATTGTTTCGAACAAGCGCGAAGATGACGAGCAAGRTGCCGAAAAACTCATAAGCGCTAATGTGGTAGCCTTGAAAAGCCATAATGACGAAAGTAGTAATCGGAACGAAATTAATAAACAATATGCCATTTAGCGGCGATAATAATTTGATGCCTGCATTCCAGCATAACAAAGCAGCTAATCCAGGCAATAGAATCATAAAGGACATTTCATATTTGATTGAAAGTATCGTTTCCCAAGTGGGTACAGGCAGCACGCCAAAGGTGGATGCAAGTGTAACGATAACAAAAGATACGGCGCTGCCGAGCAAACAGGTTAACGTGGAATAGCGGAGTATGGACCACTGTTTAAACTGCGTACCGCCCATGGAGTAGATCACCCATCCAACAACTCCTGTAAAGATGAGCAGGAGCGGGAACATATGTTGACCAGCCATCATGAAGAAAGCTAACTTTCCGTTCGTAATAACGAGTAATGCGCCTACAAGGGCGATGGCTACACTCGTCAGCATATATTTTTTGGGTGCGGTTTTTTTAGTGACCCACAATACCATAATAGATATCATTGGCATAAGCACTTCCATTATGGAAGCAGCGACGGTGCCGGATTCCCCCATGAGATGCTGTCCAAGGAATACGGCCATATTGTAGACTGTAAAGGCCATTGTCCCATAAAACAACAGAGATTTACCTCTGCCCTCTAAGCGGAATGCAGATTTACCCTCTTTCACTAGCAAGAGCACGCTCAGAATGATTGCAACGACAAAATAGCGAATAAACGAGAAATAAAATGGATCAATTTGCTGTAAAGCAACGTGGGCTACAGGAAACATGGCTCCCCACGACATACTTGCAACGAGGCAAAGTATAGAGCCGATAATGACTTGTTTTTTAAGCACGAGTGGTCTCTCTCCCTAAAAGAAATTATGCCGAGTTATTGTCTATTTCCAATGATAGGGGGTTGCAAGACGATAGTAAAACGATTGAAAATAAAGTTTATCATCATTTATAATGATATCTAACATATAAGATCATCTGAAACGAATGGCAGTGGAGGGGTGCGCTTGGAATTCAAGGATTTGAAAATTTTTCAAACCGTAGCAGCACACGGGAGTATCAGCAAAGCAGCGCTCGAGCTGAATTACGTGCAATCAAATGTAACAGCAAGAATTAAACTACTGGAAAAAGAGCTGGATACGCCATTATTTTATCGCCATAAGCGCGGAATGATTTTAAATACGGAAGGCAAACGTCTGCTCGAGCATTCGAAAGAGATCTTGTCCAAAATGGAAGAAATGAAGCGTACCTTTCACAATAAAACAAATCCTTCCGGTGTCCTAGAAATCGGAATTGTGGAAACCGTTATCGCGCTTCCTCATATTTTATCGTCGTATTACAGCAAGTATCCTAATGTAGAATTATCGCTGAAAGCCGGAGTGACGGATCAGCTGCTGCAAGAAGTTCTGGATATGAAGTTGGATGGCGCTTTTGTTACCGGACCAATCAGGCATCCCTTAATCGAGCAAGTAGAGGTTATTCAAGAAAAGCTAGTGCTGGTGACCAAAGGTGATGCGTTCTCGATGGACGACATTACGACAAAACCGCTCTTGCTCTACAACAAAGGCTGCGGCTACCGCGGGAGACTGGAAAGCTGGATGAAGGTAGAAGGCATTATTCCAAAACAAATTATGGAGTTTGGCACTTTTGGGACGATTATTGGCAGTGTCGCAGCGGGGGTAGGCATAACGATTATTCCCGAATCCTCGATTGTTGATTTGGCTGCTAACGGCACCGTTTACTGTCATAGTGTACCTGAGCCATATCGTGATATTACGACGATTTTTATTCGGCGCAAGGATTCCTATTTAACGAGTACATTACAATGCTTTATTGATGAAATTATTGCTCGGACAAGCGGAGTGCAATCGAATATGATATGAAAAAAAGTCGGTGCAGGGATTACGCCTGCACCGACTTTTTTCATAGCCTTTGATTATTCGAACCACTGTCTCGGCCCTATCGTGTGGAAGCTCTCCGTCTGATCTGGATTCAAAGCATCTTGGATACGTTTATAAGTAAAGTCACTCAATGGTCTAGGCAGATCATCAATACTGCAGTACTGGCAGGCTGTAATTTCTTTATAACAAGGTTGAGGAGCTTGATTGTTTACGTTTTTGCAAATGAAAACAAAGTGGTGCATATCATGATGCGGCTCGTAGTATACACCTGTTAATCGATCTACAGTTACCTCGAGACCTGTTTCTTCTAATACTTCTCTTCTCGCAGTTTCCTGCGCAGACTCGTTTTGTTCGGATAACCCGCCGGGTATTTCCCAATTGTATTTACCATAGTTATGTTTCACCAGCAGAACACGATTTTCAGAATCAACGATAATAGCAGCCGCACCAACCGGTTTGTTTGACAATTAAAGTCCTCCTAGTTATCTGTATGAATAATGGCATTCTCTATACGGAACCATATGGAAAAAAGTTGCAGCGATATTTACAATACCTTCACCCTGAGATAATAGAGCAATGATATCTTCTTGTTATGATGAGGCAGTCA
>NZ_JBFTSN010000139.1:0-14341 GCF_056400045.1 Paenibacillus sp. 01L418 | reverse complement strand
GGGTCCACCTTAAAGCCTAATACTTGCTCATTTCGAGTCAGCATGAGGAGCGCATCTCCTCTTCCATAGCGCAAATAAGTGCTGACGATTCCGCTTAGCTCCTTCGTGAACGAAGGCAGCTCGATTAGTGGGTTGTCATTCAAACCTTCCTGCTTCAGCAGCAGTCGATAACCGAGTCCACGTACCGTATCGATCTGAATAGTCGGCGACCATTGTGCAAGCTTGCGCCGCAGCCGGTAAATGTGATCATCTACTGTACGATCTACCGGCGCCTCCATTGGCCAGACGTTGTCTAGCAGCTGTTCGCGCGACAGCGTTTGCCCTGCATGGCTGTGCATGAAATGCAGCAGCGCATATTCCTTCGGAAGCAGTACAATCTTTTGTGCTTTCCATGCAACGGTGTAAGCACCCGCATCCCATTCCATAAATCTCTCGACCTCTATCCCTGCGCGCTGAAATTATGCTCTTTCGTTAAATCCACAATGAACGAGGTAGGATCAAAGCATCCACCGAAACCAACGGCCATGACCATCTGTTTCCGCTAACGTTTTCGATTGCACCTTGCCCTCCAAATAATAATCAAGATGAAGATTTGGGTCCCACATATTATTGTAGAGGTGAAATATATCTCTTTGTTGCCCTATTCTCCTAATGCTGTCTGTTAATTCAACTTTGTCGTCATGAGTCATTTGGTTGGCTACATGGGTGTGAAACACACCAATAACACAATCCTCCGTTATTTTAGCAACCATTTCAGCAAGTCGTTTCACGCCATTCCCCTGAAACAACTCCATCTGCTGCCCTTTTAATAAAGAAGCTGCTTTGTCAAAATTCACAATCCGCTCATTATGCTCAGGCCAAATCAACGACTTTAACCAAAGATAATCGTCTTCCTCTTCCAGATTATTAACGTGCAAATCTATTCCTATCCTTGCAATCACTGGCGGACTTTGTTTTAGGAGATGCAAGGCAATGTCTCCACGAACTTCCGAGTGCAGTACCAGTTCAGCATCTATATTTCCATAGGTTTCACTATTGTTGTATTGATAACTATACTTATCCCAAAAAAGCTGCAGCCCCGCACTTGTGCCGATTTCAATGATTGCTAATGGTTTGTTCGTTTTTTGATACATATAACAAAAAGCAGGATACAAGTAAGCACAGCGTCTAACCTCATTCGTTTGTACAAGCTTGCTTTGGAGCAGTTGAACAATTTCGTTTTTATGCTGAAGGCAAAAGTGTTTAAAAAAAGGGAATGCCTCCGCCGCATCTCTCGGATCGTTAACTATGCTGCCGTAAAACTTTTGCAGTTCGTGGCTGCTCTCTTTGTCCAGCAAGTACTGAACCGCAGCAAAAAAAAGATTGGGAACTGGCTGGCCTTCTCTGCAATAAGAAGCCATCTGAAGCATTTCATCATCATCTGCAATGGCTAATGATAGCTGTTCATACAAACGGCTTGAGCCTTTGCATTCCCTCGTCGCGAACACCATAAATTGCTCAGTCAAAATAGGTTTGTTCAACAATGCCATCCCTCCATTTTCCCACTTAACGGCATTGTATCATGGCTATCGATAAATTATATTTCAATGATTTTATAAACTATATAGATTTCTTTTATCACGTGTACGTAGGATGATAAAGGACAAAATCAGCTATTTACCTAAAAAACCGCCTTCAGATTTTATAACTTGCCCGGTTATCCACTGTGATTCGTCACTCGCCAAGAAGCTGATTGCTTTAGCTGCATCCTCCGGCAAACCGATGCGTCCCATAGGGAACATTGGCAAAAAGCCAGCCTTCATCTGCTCATCCATCCAGCCAGAATCGGTGGGACCTGGATCAAATCCATTTACTGTAATTTGAAGCGGAGCCAACCCTACAGATAGCGGCTCGATAAGCCCAATCAATGCGCCTTTTGTTGCTATGTAAGCCAAATTATTCGGATCAGGCCCTTTTGAAACCATAAAAATAATTCTGCCCGATGTCCCTTTTATTTGGTTTTTCTCAAATCTGCTCGCAAACTCTGTGCTTAACAATATCGGCCCGCGGTTATTCACAGCATAATGTTGGTCCAATATATTTATATCCAAGCTTTTATAATTGGAAGGTACGCAATAGGTGGCGTTGTTAATTAAAATAGTCGCGTGGCCTAACGACCTTTCTACCTGTTCCATTATAAGGGCAGGAGTTTCCACATCGGCAAAATCCGCTTCCATATGACTTGCCCTCACGCCTAAGTCTTCTAGTTCCTTACGCAGCTGCTCAGGCCAATCCTTCTCTCCCCCATTGCCTTCCGTTTCATCAAAGGCATGCCAATGCGTAAAGAAAATGTCTGCTCCTAAGCGTGCAAGCGAACGGCAAATCGCTGTTCCAATTCCCGTGGATCTGCTCGCTCCTGTAACGATTGCTATTTTATTTTTTAATGAGATCATTCGCAATTCCTCCATATTCGTTTATCCTGTACTTATAATCTATCTATTAGATTTAATACATGTTGTTTAATCTGCTTTTTCTCATCGTCTGATAGAGCACTGGATCGAAAATTTTGTAAATTGTCATCAGGTATGATAATGGTTGATGGCTCCTCAAGCTCTTTTTTTCGATTATCTCCATCTTCAACCATCGTGATATGAGACTTGCTGAATTTCGTATGTACGATTTCTGATTTAACATATTTTCCATCCAGATCATAATAATCCACGACCATTTTGATGTCAGAGCTTAAATAATTTTTATTTTCTGCAAAAGCAGTAATAGAGTTCACCTTCTTAAAGCCTGTTTGTTCATAAAAGCCATCTTTATTTTCCTCTGAAATTTCTATGCTAAATGCCTCGATATGCTCGACTTTAACTGTATTGCTGCAAGCGCTTAACAATACAACAAATGCAGATATTACGCTTAAGTTCATTGCAATAGCTAACCAATCAAATCCTCTCATGACTTTCATAGCTTCACTCCTCATCGCAATTTCCAATAAAATCCCATTACTTTATGATTGCAAAGCTTTCCTCATTTGTAAAGGTTTTATCTATAGACAAAAACAGCCCTCTACCAACGCGGCAGCGGACTGAATATTGTGCTTGTAAACAAAAAACGAGGTGGACAAATCTCCACCTCGCATGCAAACCCATTAAAATATTTTCCGACCAGCCGCATCGGCAATGCCCGATTTGCGGTAGAAATACGTATTGATCACGTCGCGCCAATGCTTGGCATGAGCAGCTTGAAAGGTCAAGCGCTCAGCGACATGCGCAAACCTTGCTTCATCGATTTTGCCCGCCAAACCTGCCCAATCCCGCAGCATCTGATCTGCTTCCTCCGCACCCGCAAAATGGGTATCGTAGATATGCTGAATGACCGTCTTGCCAGAATGGAGTACATGGGTATAAGGCACATGATGGAAAAATAACAGCAGCTCGTCTGGACAAGTGTCCAAACTATCATACTGCGAACGGTTTGGTTCATTATACTGTGCGGTATATCCTGTTCCACTCGCCTGCGTCCGGTCAACGCCGATACCGTCACGATCTGCAAAATGGTAGGTTCCCCATCTTGAATACTCGTAGCCATCGACATCCGGACCAAAATGATGGTTAGGCGTGATCATCCAGCCTACGCCAAGCGGTGCCGTATAGCTTTCATATAACAGCCACGACTTCATCAGCATGTCACCGATTGCTAAAGCTATCTCAGCATCATTGCCAAACGTTGCGGCTATCCACTCGTGCGAAATCTCCTCGGCTGTTAAAGCCGGGTTCCACACCAGCCGGCCATATCCGTAAAGATTGGCTTGTGCGAGAATATGCCCTGTCCAGCTCTCTTCATTCCCAATATTGCTCACCGCTGCAATTCCGCTATATTTCATACCGTACAATGTGCCATCCACCACTCGCTTAACTTCAGTCGATGCACCTTCCGCATAGGTATCGAAATCCATTACCTGCTTCCACTGCGGGACGAGATAGCAAAGATGCTTCTGTTGGCCGGTATATTCTTGAGTGATCTGGAACTCCATCATCTGGTTCGTTTTCTTCATCGCGCCAAACAATGGGGATACGGGCTCGCGAACCTGAAAGTCCATCGGTCCATTCTTAATTTGTAGAATGACATTACTCCGAAAACGACCATCGAGCGGTTTAAAATGGTCAAATGCAGCACGTGCTCGATCGATCTTCCGATCACGCCAATCCTGCATGCAGTCATAAACGAAGCAGCGCCAAATGACGATGCCATCGTGAGCTTCCAGCGCTTCAGCGAGCATATTCGCTCCATCTGCATGGTCACGTCCATAAGCAAATGGCCCGGGCCGATGCTCAGAATCTGCCTTCACGACGAAACCACCGAAGTCAGGTATAAACGCGTAGATCCGTTCAGCCGTTTCCTTCCACCACTGCTGCACACTAGCATCCAGCGGATCTGCAGTGGCCAGACCTCCGATTTGTAGAGGAGCAGCAAAGTTAACGCTCAGAAACAGCGTAATTCCGTACCTGCGGAAAATGTCTGCAATAACCGCAACAGCAGGAAGCTTTTCCTCTGTGATGAACATCGTTTCAATCTCATGAACATTCACATTATTGATAGAAATCGCATTGAGGCCAACGGATGCGAGCATTCTCGCATAATCGTTTATTCGATTAAAATCACTCGTTATTTCTCCGTTTTGATAAAATATAGACTGTCCCGCATACCCTCGCTCTACCGAACCGTCAGCATTATCCCACTGATTAATCATTCGAAGCGACATGGCTGGAGATTGCTCGGCATTCAGTTCTTTCACTGGCTTACCGGCGCCTAATAGACGCAGCAAATGAAACACGCCATATAATACGGCTGTATCTGATCCGCCGACAAGAGATAAATTGCCATGGCCTTGCTGAGAGCTGTACCGAATCATATATCCCGCTTTGGATGGCTCCCATCTATCCGAATCCATCAATACGGAGTCCACCATAATATGAAGAAAGCCAGCCGTCGCAGGCTCAGCCCGCTCCTTTACTGCCGGGATTATGCCGATTAAGGCATGAATACCATGCTGCAGCTCTTTGATTGCCGTTTCCAATACGCCAGTCGCCACGCCACTAAAGACGATCTGACCAAAAAGAGCCGAATACTCCTTTTTCAAATGCAAATCCTCTATCCGCTGAGGATTCAGCCAAGCCTTATACGTGTGACTGTCCATTTATTAACGTGCCTCCTTGTAAGCTGGCTCAGAGAGATGAGTGCTGCTTCATGACGCGCCAGAACGAACCTTTTGGCTCATGGTTCTCATCAAATAGCATTGGCCAATTTTTCCGTCCACGTACAGGAAAATCACTGAGCCACGTATAATCATCCGCCGCTCCCCAGAACGTAACCGCATCAATATGATTGCGATATTCCGTCAGCAAATGAAAGACAGCCTCATATCGTTTCTCCTGCAGCTCCAGCATTTCTTCAGTAGGCTTTGCTAAGTCGGTTCGTACATCATCATGGCGGAACATCGATATATCAAGCTCTGTTAATTGCAGTCGTAGGCCAAGTGAAGCGTACTTCTCGATCGCAGCCCGTATTTCATCTAAATGAGGATGATACAAGCTCCAATGCGCTTGAAGGCCAACGCCATGAATCGGGACATCCTGCTCTAGCAGCGATTTAACCAATTGATAGATTTTATCGCGTTTCAGAGGGTTCGACTCATTATAATCATTGTAGAAAAGCTGAGCTTTAGGATCTGCTTCATGTGTGAATTCAAACGCTTTGGCTATATAGTCCACACCGGCGATATCCAGCCATTTGGTTGGACGCAGCATAGCTGCGCCTTCGTCAGAAATGACTTCATTTACGACGTCCCATRCATAAATATCGTTTTTATAACGGCCAACAACGGTATGAATATGCGATTTCAATCGATCCAAAAGCTTCTCGCCGCTAACTGGGCTGCCATCCGCTTCTTCAAACAGCCAATCGGATGTCTGATTATGCCAAACCAGTGTATGCCCTCTCATTTTTTTCCCATGCTCTCTTGCAAATGCGACGATTTTGTCTGCTTCTTCAAACGTATAGGTATCTTCGGAAGGGTGCAAGCTAACAAATTTCATTTCATTCTCAGCAGTCAAGCTGTTAAAATGGGTCGCAATGAGATCGCGAGCCTGAACAATGGTACGCGGATTAACCGCTGCGCCTATATCAAATGAATCTTTAAATGCTTCGTATAACTTAGGAATAGAACTCGCTGCATTACTGCTCATCTTATTTCCCCCTGTCTATTAACCTTTCACGCCGCCTACGGTCATACCTTTTACAAAGTATTTCTGTAGAAACGGATATACCATAATGATCGGCAAGGAAGCCACAATCGTCATCGTTGCCCGAACCGCAAGYGGTGTCACCGAATTCCCTCCAGAATTGGCCGCGCCCGAGAATGCATCGGCAGCCGTCTTCGCCGTCAAGGATGCATTGGAGTTCTGAAGAATTTTTTGCAGCTCATACTGCAGCGTACTGAGATCGATATTCGAGGAATTGTACAAGAACACATCAAACCATTGATTCCACTGATACACGGCTGAGAATAAAGCAACCGTTGCAAGTACAGGTACGCAAAGCGGCAGAACGATGCTGTAGAACATTTTGAAGTCGCCTGCACCATCTATTCTTGCTGATTCCAAAATACTCTCTGGCAGCCCTTCAATAAAGGAACGAATAATGATTAAGTTAAATACGCCGATTAAGCCTGGGAAAATATAGACCCAAAAATTGTTGATCAAGCCTAAATCACGGATTAACAAAAAGTTGGGAATAAGTCCGCCATTAAAATACATTGTCAAGATGAACGCAATCGTTACGAATTTCCTAAGAACGTATTCTTGCCTAGTAATCGTGTAAGCGACCATCGCTGAGCAAAAAACGGTAGCAATCGTTCCAATCACTGTTCGAAGGATTGAAATCAGCGTTGCGTGGAATATCGTTGCTTCTTTTAGCACATAGGCATAATTGTCCAGCGTCCATATCCTTGGCAGCAAATAAATGCCGCCCTTAATCGAATCTGTCGCATTGTTAAGTGATACGGCGGCCGTATTCAAGAAAGGATATAATGTAACAACCATCAGTAAGGTAAGAAATATATAATTGCAAATATCAAATATGAGATCGCCGCGTGATGAGCGGATGCGGCTTGGTTTGTTTGACACAGCTTCCGATGCCGAATGACTCATGTTGTACCCCTCCCTCTAAAACAGTCTGGACTCGCCCATACGTTTTGCAAGATTGTTCGCTGCGAACAATAAAATAAAGCTGATTATGGTTTTAAACATGCCCGCTGCAATCGATAGCGAGTAGTTGCCTTGCGCAATCCCGTATTTAAGAACAAATATGTCAAGGTTTTCGGAAAAATCGACGTTCATGCCGTTCCCCAGCAAATACTGCGGCTCGAAGCCCGATTCCAGCAAATACCCGATATTCATAATGAGCAATACGATAATAACCGGTTTGATACCCGGAAGCGTTACATACCACATCCGTTTAATTCGGCCTGCTCCATCCATCTCTGCTGCTTCATATTGCGCAGGGTCAATCATCGTCATTGCCGCTAGGTAGACGATTGTATTCCAGCCTACATCTTTCCATACAGAGCTTGCTCCAAAAATGGTCCAGAATTGTTCAGGTATACCGAGAAACAATATTTCCTCGCCTTTTTCCACCCATCCGATCCAAAGCAGCATTTGATTAATAATGCCATCTGGAGATAACGTTGTTTGAATAATGCTTGCCGCAACTACCCATGAAATAAAATGGGGCAAATAGCTGACCGTTTGAACAATACGTTTAAAAGCAACCTTCCTGACCTCATTTAACAACAAAGCGAGTGTGATTGCCGTAATGAAGCCGAGAACCAGATTGATTCCGCTCATCGCTACTGTATTCCTTAAGACGCGAAGAAACCTTTCGTCCTCGAATAAAAATTTAAAATGATCAAATCCAACCCATTTCTGCTCACTAAAGCTTTTCGCTGGCTTATAGGCTTGAAAGGCGATCGTCCACCCCCATAGAGGCATATATTTAAAAATAAACAACCACGCTAGAAACGGTACAGACATAAGAACAAGCACGCGCTGCTCAATGAGCTTTTTCGCAAAATTCTTCAGTCCCGACGGCTTCTTAGGCAGCACCAGGTTTGACGATGACATATCGGGCTTATGTTCCATCTTGAATCTCTCCTTCCGGACTGAATGATGCTGGATAGCAAGCAAAAGCGTCTTCGGCGACCTCTGGACGCCGAAGCAGCTTTGACAGAGAAATATAAGTCTTTTATAAGTTAACAAACTTATAAATTCTTATATTTGAAGAAAGGCCGGCATTTTGCATCCGCAAGCCGGCCTTTCACCGATCCTTCTATTTTATTGCTTGGATGCTTCAATCAATTTCTTCACTTCATCTGTTGTCCATTTCTCGTAGGCAGCTGTATCCAGCTTGCCGAATGCATCTGTATATTCTGTCCATACCTTCTCAAAGTCAGCTGGTTTCGCAAGGACAAGCTTAGGGAAGTATTTTTTCGTAAGCTCATCTTTTTTCGTTTCCCAAATTTGCTGCGTGGAGCCTTGCTCCTTCGGAATGCCCCAAGCAGGGTACCATGGACGATCGTCCGGTGCTGCAAACAGTTCGGAATACGTTTTCACGCCATATTTTTCTAGAATAGTCTTGTCTTCATTAGTTAGGCTCATTTGGAATACTTCTGCTTGCATTCCTGGTGATACGGAGTTGCCATCCGGCAGAGACGAGCCATTGTTGTAAAGCGGCCAGTTCCAAGAATAATATTTAAATCCAAATTTTTCGTTGAAAGCTTCATCGATTTTGGCGATTTGTTCCGCTGTACGGTACATTCTTCCATTTTCATTTACTTCGTACGTTTCCCCTTTAATTCCCCATTTCTGAAGAATTTGGTTCTCGTCTGTTAGAAGATTATCCAAGTATTGAACAATGCGCGCTGGGTCCTTCGCACTCACGGTAATACCCATACCGCGGTTTTTAACAAAGCCTGGAGGATCCAGGTATTGATCCTTTTGGCCGTCAAAAGTAACTGGCAGCGGGAAGTATACGAAATCATCCTGTGTTGGATCTTGTTTAGCGGCGTCCTTGAGCGCATTTTGCGCATTAGCAAACTGCCAGCCGTAATCGAAGAAGCCAACCACTTTGTGTGAAGTCAGTTTAGCTAAATATTGATCAAAGTTATCTACGAAGGAAGCTTTATCGAACAAGCCTTCAGAATTGATCTCATTTAGCTTTTGAAGCCAGCGCTTTGTATTTTCATCCGCAGCGTATGTTTTTGCATCGAAGGTGTTCATATCTACAATGACATTTCCATCATTCGGATAACCTGCCAAATGGTTTGGCGGGTTGGATGTTGCGAAAAATCTCCAGTCATGTGTCAGTGAAACATAACCAGTCAAATCCTCATCCTTGTGCTTGTCTACGAAATTTTTAATGAGATCCATGTAGCCATCAAGCGTTGTTACTTTCGGATAACCCGCTTCTTTTAATACTCTGCGTTGTACCCAGAAAGCACCTTGGTTAATATTCGGATCCGGAATATACTCGCCAACTGTATTAGAGAATGGCAGGAAGTAAATTTTGCCGTCCGCGGCTCTCATTTGATTAAAATACTTGCCATATACCCGTTTAATATTAGGGCCGTATTGCTCAATAAGATCGTCCAATGCAATAAACGCACCTGCATCTAAAATCTTGTCGATTGCAGCATCCGGAATCATAACATCCGGATACGCGTTTGATGCGATCATCGTGCCAACCTTTGTGTTCAAATCGCCAACCAAATGCTCGATTTTAAAGTTAACACCCGTTTGATCCTCCAAAATTTTACCAATCGTCGTCTCGTTGCTGTTAATGTCCTTAGCTGCTGCAACACCATTGAAATAAGAAAAAGTAACTTTTTCAACCGGCTTATCTGTTTCTTTCCCTTCACTTGCAGTATTTGCAGGAGTGTTTGTGCTGTTTGTTGGCTTTGCTTCTCCGCCATTGCCGCTGTTCGAGCATGCAGCAGTAAAGATCATAAAGGCAGTCATACAAGTCAATAATATTTTCTTTTTCACTTTCCCCAGCCCCTTTCGAGTGCAACTTTTTTTGTAAGCACTTTCATTATAAGTAATCTAAAATACTTTGTTTACCCAATAAACTATAGTTCAAACTTAAAAAAACATATAGGATAATCGATTTAACGAGCAGCCCTATATCTCAACTGGAACAGCAACCCTTATAAAGGTGCCTTCCCCAGGTTCACTTTTAATTAATAGTTGAAAACGGTCGCCATAAATCAGCTTTAAGCGATAAATAACGTTTTGAACGCCTATTCTCTCGCCTAGCTCTTCGTCGCTTTCCAAATAGCCATAAAACTGTTTGACTTTTTGATCATTCATGCCGATTCCATTATCTCTAATCGAGAAGATTAACGTGTCAGCATCACGCTCAACTTGTACTTGAATGCTCCCCCCTTGCCTTAACGGCTCAATGCCATGGATGCTTGCATTTTCTACAAACGGCAAAAACATCATTTTCGGCACCTTACACTCTTTAGCAGAAGGATCTACGTGAATGTGATAATTCATACGATCTTCAAAGCGGTATTTCTGAATTTCGAGGAAACACAAAATAAATTCAATTTCTTCACTAACCATAACGCGGTCCTTGCCCCAAGTGAGCGAGGTTCTAAATATTTTCGCCATATTGTGTATGATCTTAGCCGTCTCCATCTCATCCTTGATGAGGCTTCGCATTCGAATCGTTTCCAGCGCGTTAAACAGAAAATGAGGATTGATCTGGCTTTGCAACGCATTCAAYTGCGCTTTCCTCCGCTCAAGCTCCAATGTTTTTGTCTGAATATCCGCAATATAAACATCATCAATCAAGCTTTTCACTTGTATCGTCATTCGATTGAATTCACTCGTTAATTGTCCGATTTCATCCAAGGATTCACCCTGCTTAATCGTATCGAAGTTCTGGTTTTTCACTTTTTTCATATGCTGCAAAATGCGAACCAACCGCTCGTGCAGTGAACGTGAAATCCATAATATAATCAGCGTTGGGATGAAAATATTTAAACAGGCCAGCACAAAAACAAATTCTCTGGACTGTCTAACATCCTTAAGCACCTCTTCCTCCGAGATCGTACCGACAATACGCCAATTTTCCAAATAACTTACATAGGAATTAGTGGAAGGAAACTCAATTGAATCCTTAGGGAAAACTAATTCATCAAACGCAAGCGATTTTTTGCTCCAGTCTACCTCGGGGTCAGTCGTATATTCAACCTTACCTTTATCATCAATCAAATAAATGTTGCCTTGCAGGTTTTGGTTTCGAAATATTTGATCAATCGTGCTCGTTTTCAAATCAATTTTCAAAAACTTTTGCCATTTATTTTTCGATTCAAAATAATCCATCTTACTGATAATACTAAATGTATTCCTACTGGTAGAATTATCGTTTTTCAGATAGATATCCTCTTGCTGCGTTCGAATGAAAATAGGGTAAGAATTGTCTCTTTCTTTGAGCAATTTGTACCAGTCAGACTGTTTAATTTCGTCCGATAAATAACCAACGCCGCCTGAATGCAGCATTGTCGGATTTTCCACAAAAATTTTGATGTTCTGAATAGAGGCATAAACAGGCGTGTAGCTATTCAAAATTCTTCGGAAATAAGTATCATAAGCTTCAACATAAGCTGCCGGCTCTTGATAATCCCTCTCTAAAATTTCATTTAAATTATAATCCGTATAAAATACAGAAGAAATCGTAACCGCGTCCTCGACTTCGGACCGGAATTCGTTGTTAATTTGTTCTACTGCTCGTGAAATATCCTTCATCCGCTGGTTTCTCACATTTTCCGTCGTCACATTATAAAAAATAACGTTGGTTAATACGATGGGAAGAAACACCGAAAAAATATAAAGAATGAGCAGCTTATTTCGTAGACGAACATTATTGAGACTTAGGCTCAGCTTCACGGATATTCTCCTTTTCTTCAAATAACGGATGCTTTAAGCACGAAGGCCTACAAGAGCTTATTTCGATATTCAGTAGGTGTCATATGCTCAATTTTCTCAAATTGCGTGACAAAATAATCTGCATTGCTGAAGCCGACTTTCTCTGCAATCTCATATATGCGCATGGTACGCGATTGTCTCAGCAGCTTTTTGGCCTCGTTCACTCGAAGCTGAAGTAAAAATTCATTAAAATATACACGATATGTCTTCTTAAACAATTGGCCTAAGTAGACGGGATTGACATAAAATAGTGCTGCAATACTCTTTAAACTGATGTTTTGCGAATAATTGACTTCAATATAACTTTTAATTTTTTGAATATCGCTCTTCAACTGTTCCTTCCTAAGCACTGCAATACTTTGTTGACTTTCTTCGATAAATGCAATAAATAGTTTTTTTAGTTCACCAAGCGATAAATGAGAATCATGCCAGCTCAGCAGCGGCCCGAGCGTCTGCAAGGATTGTTCGTCACCCTCCATATTCCGAATGGTTTTCAATATTCCCATCAAGCACAGCTGAATGTTCATCTTCACAGCCTCTGGGGCATACCGTTTCTCCCGGAAATCATGAAACCATTTATCGACGAATACTATCGCAGCATCAAGCTGCAGCTCCTCCATTTGCTCCATAAATTGATTAAAATCAGCTGGATCTAACCCGATATAGTTCAGCTTCTCCGATTGGATTTGATCATAGATAACGATACGACTATCCTCATATACATATTTATATAAAATGGCTTCCTTGGCGGTCTTGTACGATTCACGAATATCTAACAGCCCCTGTACAACAGAACCAGAATAAAGAAACACGCCTTTTCCCAAATGCGCATCAAGCGCATCTCTAAAGGCGATTAAAAATCGTTCAATATCCCCACCCCAATGAGCCAGCAAGTAGCCCGGCAGTAGAATGCCGATACGATTGCGATGCTCATTGAAGCAAATTGGCTGTTCTGCTGAAGTAATACGAACAAGCACTTGCTCTACAAGTTCTTTGAATCGCGCGTAGGAAACCTTCTCTTCATAAGGAAACCAATTATAGTTATCATTCAGTTCAGCAAACAAATAAAATATACGATCTTCTTCCTTCAAATTGAGGCGCTGTTCCCATTCTATTATGGTTGTTTCGCTTGCTTCTCCGAGAATAAGTGATTGAATCATTTCGCCGCCCATGAGCCGATTGTTTCTAACTTGCTCCATTTGTTTGAGCTTAAGTTTGTCATTTAATTTGGTTAAGGTATTGGCGAATTCAATCTCATCAATTGGTTTAACAACAAAGTCATGTACGCCATAACGCATCGCTTGCTGCGCATAATTAAAATCATTGTAGCCGCTTATAATAATAAAGTAGGGCGCAGCTATATTTTCCATCGTGACTAAACGAATCAACTCAAGCCCATCTATAACCGGCATACGAATATCCGTTATGACAAGCTCAGGCTGCACACGCTTGATCAGCTCAAGCGCATCCTCGCCATTGTCAGCCTCCCCTACGATTTGAAAGCCGCAGGTTTCCCAATCGATCAGCTTCATTAAGCCTTTGCGGGTAAATGGTTCATCATCTACCAGAATTGCACGATGTAAATGCATCAAATTCCTCCTCTTATTGGGGGTTAGACCACTTTGAAAACGGGATCTACAGGCAAGAAATGAACAGGAATAGTGGAATATTTATGGCGAAGCCGATCAGCCAGCAGTTTCATACCTGGCTGCTCGCTTTCGGAATGTCCTAGAACAACTAGTGCTTGGTGCCTGCCCAGGTGGACGGCATCCCTTACATACTCTGGCGTCTCCCACTCCGGGCCTTCGCCGTATATGATCAAGTCCAGCTTATAGTTTGCAAATAAAGGAATCGCGTTGTCCCCTCCACCTCTGTAGCCGGCCAATAATCCAATCCGGCTGCAACTTGTGGATAAATCCCCTACTGTACGTACATAACGGATTCCCAGCTTTTTTTTGATATGCTCGATCACTTGCTCGAGCTTCATCGGTTGAACGGCAACGATTGATGCGGCAGGCAAATGCTCCGTCACATAATCATTCCAATCCAAGGCGTGAATAAGCCCCTCCATAATGCCGTCTGGCTCGTAACGATGCCAATAATCGTGAAAGCGATAAATCGCCAATCCTGATTCTTCAATAAATCGGCTTTTAGCCTTATAAATAGGATCATTCACATAAGTAGATTCCTTTGCATCATGGTGACTGAAAAAAGTACCCTCATGCGTAATGATGAGATTAGCCCCTAATTCGACCGATCTCTCCAGCACTTGTTGTGTTGCCATAAAGGCAACGACAATACCTTTAACC
>NZ_JBFTSN010000138.1:0-14423 GCF_056400045.1 Paenibacillus sp. 01L418 | reverse complement strand
AAAATCAAAAATCGCTCTTTTTCTGCCTAGAAGGCTGAATAAAGAGCGACTCGTATGTTGCATTTAAATTAAGTTTTATTAGAAGTTGAAAACAAAATCGTCATCATTAAGCGGCTCAACGTGAATCGTACGTACGTAGCCATTACCTTTTTTGGAGAAGAAATCATGCTGCTTCGTATGCGTACTGATACCATTGAACACGATTGGGTTTACCGCTTCCTCAGGGAAATGCGGCTCCATACCAAGATTCATAAGCGCTTTGTTCGCATTGTAGCGGACGTATACATTTACTTCCTCAGCAAGGCCAAGCGGCGCATAAAGATGCTCTGTATACACAATCTCATTCTCGTACAGCTCATTAAGCAATGCATAAATTTCGATTTCCAGCTGTGCTTGCTCCTCAGGGCTAAACGTTTGGAACAGCTCTTGTGCTAGAACGCCAACGTACAAGCCATGGATGCTCTCGTCACGCAAAATCAAATCGATAATTTCGCCGCTGCTCGTCATTTTACCTTGTCCAGCCAAGTAAAGCGGATAGAAGAATCCGCTATAGAACAAGTAGCTCTCCAGGAATACAGAAGCAGCCATCGCTTTGTAAAGCTCTTTCGGGCCAGTGATGTTCGAATACCAAGAAGAAATCAAGTTTGCTTTCTTCTGAAGCTGTTCGTTCTGCTCTACCCACAGGAAAATTTCGTCGATCTCTTCGCCAGAAGCAAGTGTAGTGAAGATGCTGCTGTACGATTTGGCATGGATTTGCTCCATCATCGACATAAATGACAATACTGCTTTGCGCTGCAATCCATCAACATGCTCCAAAATCTTCGGCATGCCGACGCCGCCTTGAATCGTATCAAGCAAAGTCAGACCGCCGAGCACATTTTTGTACAGCGTGCGCTCCGCGTCCGTCATTTCCATCCAGTCCATTTTATCATCTGATAACGGAATTTCTTCATCCGTCCAAAATTGCATTACATTTTGCTGCCAGAATGTTAACGTGAAATCGTCATCTGGGCGGTTCCAGTTTACTGCTTTCATTTGGTGAGCTCCTTCTTTGCTACGTAAGCGTCATTTAAATAGTACTCAAGCGTAAACGGCTATGCCGTCTTTTAGAGGCATAGCTTTCGTTTCGCGGAGAAATATAAGAAAAGTATATGAAAAACATATACTTTCTTATATTTTAAACTGCGCAGCTCGTGCATTCCTCAACGGAAAGCCGCTTCGTTCTTGTGTAATAAAGCGATTTAAGACCTTTTTGAGCAGCATAAACATAGAAGCGCGCCAGCTCACGAGTCGTCACATTACTGTTAACATGCAGTACAGTCGAAATACCTTGGTCAATATGCTGTCCGATCTCTGCAATAAGATCAATCAGCTTGAACTGATCAATGTTGTAAGCCGATTTGTAGTAGAAGTAATTTTCCTGCGCCAAATAAGGCATTGGATAATAAGTAGTTGAGTTTGCATACGTACGTGTTTCGATATGCTCAACAATCGGCATTACGCTTGAAGTCGCATTTTGGATATACGAAATGCTTTGTGTAGGCGCAATCGCCAGACGATAAGCATGGTACAAGCCGTGTTCTTGGACTTTTACTTTAAGTGCAGCCCAGTCCTCAGGTGATGGAATTTCCATACCGTCGAACAATTCCTTCACGCGGTCTGTTTTTGGACGGTAATCATTTTCCACATAACGAGTGAAGTATGTGCCCTTCGCATACTCCGAACGGTCGAAGTCTTTGAAAGTAATTCCGCGCTCTTTGGCGATTTCCATGCTTTGCTCAATGGAGTAGTAGTTCATCATCATAAAGAATACGCCGGCAAAATCTTTCGCTTCTTCACTTTCGTAAGCGATTTTGTTTTTGGCAAGGTATCCATTCAGATTCATTGCGCCAAGTCCTACGGAGTGAAGCTCCTCATTCGCTTTGCGAACGCCTGGTGCATTGTCGATATTAGACAAATCACTAACCGTCGTCAAAGCTTCGATACCAACATGTACCGATTCCTTCACCTTTTTGTGCTCCATTACGTTAACAATATTAAGGGAAGCAAGGTTGCAGCTAATATCACGGTTAATGACATCCTCGTAGCCGTAATCCTTAATTTCCGATGTCTCCTGAAGCTGGAATATTTCTGTGCACAGGTTGGACATTTTGATAGAGCCGATATCCTTCAAAGCGTGAACGCTGTTAGCATTCGATTTGTTCATAATATATGGGTAGCCAGATTCTAGTTGAATCGAAGCGATTTTTGTCAACATGTCGCGTGCGTTCATTACTTTTTTCTTCGTTACCAGCTCATTAGCCAGCAGCTCTTCGTACATCTCGTCCATATCCATATCGTCGAGATGCTTGCCGTATGCCTTCTGAACGGAATGTGGACCGAACACGAATAGCGGTTTGTTTTGAGCAGCTAGCTCATAAAATTTATTCGGAATAATTAGGCCGATCGAAAGAGTTTTAATACGTGCTTTTTCGTCTGCGTTAATTTTTTTGCAATCAAGGAATTCGATAATATCCCAGCCGAAAATATTGTAGTAGCCTGCACCAGAACCTTTGCGTTGTCCCATTTGGTCTGCGTAGGAGAAAGCATCCTCCATAAGCTTCAGCACCGGCATAATGCCTTTTGCTGCGCCCTCTACGCCTTTAATAGGCTCACCGCGTCCACGAAGCTTCGATAGGTTGACGGCTACGCCACCACCGATTTTGGAGAGCTGCATACATGTGCCGAGTACATAGTTGATGGAGTTAAGAGAGTCGTCCATTTCTAGCAGGAAGCAGGAAACCATTTCTCCGCGGCGGCTCTTGCCTGCGTTGAGGAAGGTAGGGGTAGCTGGCTGCAAACGTTGGTCAATCATCGCTTCCGCAATTCGAAGTGCTCTAGCTGCATCGCCTTCGCCCAAATGCAAGGCAACGATGGCTACACGATCGGAATATTGCTCCAAGTATTGCGATTTATTGTTGGTCTTCATCGCGTAGTCCTTATAGAACTTCGATGCAGCCATGTAGGATTGGAATTCAAAGCCGCTGTTTGCCGTTAGTGTAAATACAGCTTCAACCTGCTCATATGTATACTTTTCGTATACATTATCGTAATAATCGTTTTCGATTAAGTATTCTAGCTTATGTTTGAGGGAGTCGAACTTCACGCTCTTCTCAGCCACTTCTTCCATAAATGCAGCGACAGCCTCTTTATCTTTATCAAGCTGGTAAAATCCGTCTGCACCGCGCTGCATCAATTCGTTATTCAATTCAATATGCTTCAATGGTTCGCACCCTTTCGACAAAATGTTGCGTATCTTGATTCGTACCTGACAATTCAAACTTCAAAATCACTGGAACATCGTACATTTGTGAGATCGTATCCGCGCTTTTTGCGAACCCGGTTCCCCAGTTGCGGTTGCCGCTCGCAGAAACGCCGCGGAGCATGCCAGAGTTGCTTTCTAGAAACGAAGTTACCTTCTCTGGAACTTGGCCGAACCCTGTTGTGTATGTTACTAGCACGAACGGCTCGTCAACTTCTTCCCTCTCATCAATCGGCACCGCCCGCATATTCAATTTTTTGATGAAACGCTTGACGTTGCCTGTTTTGGAATCATAGACGACTAGCATAACACGTTCGCTCCCTTACTGTAATCAAGCAATTAAAAAGCGCTTCTGACTAGCAATTCCGTCAGCTGCGCTTGTTCAAGATATACCGCTGGTAATCGTTGAAGGCACCAATCCACATCAATATGTAGTTGATGTTTTTGATTCTACATCAATATATAGGAGTAGTCAATGAAAATTATGGAGAAAATATTAATCTATTTTTTTGGCGCACTCGACTATTTTAACAGATGAGGATATGATGTGATAGTGACATTTTATTGCTATTTTGGGGGTCCTGAAAATCGTAAACACAACTGCAGAACAAATAAGAGCATTGCTAGAAAAACTGTTCAAAGATGCCGGATATACAGTGCCGGAGCTGCTTAAATACATCGAAAAACTTGAAAAAGATCAAGATCTAATGGCCGAAACAATCAAGAAAATGAAGCTTGAATCGATACGAAAAGCATCTGCTTCCGCAGGCATGAACAGCCGATTAAAAGATGCGCTTCGGGAATAATCGGATATACGAGTCACAAGATCTAGATATATACAAGCGAATAATTCAAGAAATCGATAGCACTTCTCGTTCACCAAAACGCCGTTGATAAAATTTTACAATCAGAATACTTTTCGTCAAACTTCGACACTCACACTAGATATAGATGTCGATTGCAATGTTTCTACTTCGACATTGCAATCGACATCTATACAGACCAACTCATACTTCGATCCCACTCATTAAGCACATATGTGTGCTTAACCACCACAAACCAGGGTTGCTTTCCCTCTATAAGCGCATATGTGTTCTTACAGCGAACTTTCGAGCATACTCTCACCACGATCCCAGTCTGTAAGCACGTATGTGTTCTTACAGACCACAAACCAGAGTTACTTTTCCCCAATAAGCGCATATTTGTTCTTACAGCGAACTTTCGAGCGTGATCTCACGACGATTCTACTCTTTAAGCACATATGTGTGCTTAACCACCACAAACCAGGGTTGCTTTCCCTCTATAAGCGCATATGTGTTCTTACAGAGAACTTTCGAGCATACTCTCACCACGATCCCACTCTGTAAGCACGTAAAGGTACTAACGCACCACAGTCTCCTATTGTCGTCTCTTATATAGCGACGTTTTCTGCGAATAGCCGGACAGATCAAAAAAGGGTTTCCCATAAAGTCTAGTTAGACTCTATGAGACACCCATCTCTAGTGGATCATATTATTTGATTGCTGCGAAGAACAAACGCTCTGACTCGCTGTCAGCTGGCTTCAGCTCAAAATCTGCGTAACGGTCGACCGTTTTAAAGCCCGCACGGTACAGAGCTGACTCGATCCAGTCTGGATCGTAAGCGCGCTGCACATGTGATTCTTCAAACCGATAAAACTTTGAATCGCGGTCACGCGAGAATATCGTTAGGTTATGCTCAATCTCGCAGCGCTCCTCTTCAAAGTCGCATGTCCATATATAGGCTACATCACGCTCATCAAGCACAAAGGGCTGTTCTTCCGCATAACGAATGAGCTGCTTTGGCGGATGCATATCGAATAAAAAGGAACCGCCGCTGCGAAGGCCAGCATAGGTAGCGCGGAAAGCCGCCTCAATATCCTCTTCCTCCGTCAAGTAGTTCAAGCAATCACAAAACGAAATGACCGCATCAACGGGCTCTTGCAGCTCCCATTCACGCATGTCCTGCTGCAGCCACCGAATCGAACCGGAGCGTGGTCTCGTAACCGCCTGAGGCGTCTCATCCCACTTGCTTCGCGCGACGGTAAGCATGTCCGATGACAAATCAATTCCATACACATGGAAACCCGAGCGTGCTAACGGAATCGAGATGCTCCCTGTACCGCAACCAAGATCTACGACAGTAGCAGGCATGCCATAGCGCGACCAGCCGGCCCTTGCGAAGCCCAGCCATTCTGCATAGGGCATATCCTCCATCAGCTGATCATAGACAGTAGCGAACTGTCCATAAGAGCGTGTCATTGCCGGTCAGCTCCTTCAGCTGAGGAGCCTGAAGCGTTCGCTTGCTCTCCTGCTTGCTCCGTCGTCGCATCAGACGGTTCAGCCAAATAAGTCCAGCTGCCTTTCTGAGTGACAAGCCTTTCTCTCATCAGCTTGCCTAAAGCGCGTTTGAATGCACCTTTGCTAATCCCGAATTTTTGTTTAATAATGTCGGCATCTGTCTGATCAGAGTATGGCATTCCGCCGCCTGGTCGTTCTTTAATGAAGGCAAGCAGTCGATCAGCATCCTCCAATCGTCCTACTTCCTTACGCTGCGCCATGGAAAGGTTAGCTCTGCCATCCTCACGAATGAAAGTAACACGAGCGCTTACACGCTCACCAAGTCTAAGCGGACGGATTCGTTCTGCGCTTGGAATAAGCCCATAAACGCCAAACCCTACAACGCCGCCATCAATCATGACGAACGAGCCGAGCTGCAGCGTTTTTGTTACCCAGCCTTCAACCCATTGATTATTCCAGCTCTCAGGTGCATGGAAGACAAGCTCCGAGAGTTCCTCTTCAAAAGCAATTTTCGCTACGAGTCTTCCTATTTTGTCATGCTTCATCACAACAAATACTTCATCGCCAGGAAGAGGCCTGTATTCAATACTCTCCGGCAGCTCTGAAAGCGGAAGCAACAGTTGTCTGCCAAGCCCCATTTCTAGGAAGCAGCCAAGCCTTGGATGAACGTCCGCTACTTTCAGGCGAGCAAGCTCACCTAGCTGGAGAAGCGGCTTCTTCATCGTAGCAGCCAATCGATCCTCTGAATCGTAAAAAATGAATACTTCCACTGCATCGCCGATTTTTGGCTTAGAGCCTACAAGCTCGGTATAATGCATGAGCACATCCGATTCTTCATCGCTCAAAAAATAGCCGTAGGGCGACACCTCGCGTGCCACCCTTAAAGTCAAAGTTGTTCCGGCTACAAAACTCATGCAAACTCCACAACCTTCGCATCGGACCATAGCCGCTCAATGTTGTAATATTCACGCTCATCGCGATGGAATACGTGAACGATAACGTCGCCGAGGTCAATCAGCACCCATCTTGCCGAATCCATACCTTCGATTCCGCGCACGCGATTGCCATTTTTCTCAGCTTGTTTCCGAATTTCGGTTGCGATAGCTTGTACTTGTGTATCCGAGTTACCGCTGCAAATGACGAAGTAATCCGCCACCAAGGAAATTTCTTTTAAGTTCAAAGCAACAACGCGCACCGCTTTTTTGTCTTCTGCTGCTGCGACTGTGATTTGAAGCAATTGATCCGAATGTAACGCCATAGCTCAGCCTCCTGTTAAATATTATTCTAATAAACTATTTCTTGCTTCTATTGTTAGCGGAAATATTCGTTTTCCTTTTTCTAATAAGAAGGAAATTGTAGAGTTAAAGCCAGCAAGCAATGCTTGATCCAATGAATGCTCGCTAAGCTCGCGAATTTTGTCTACTCCTGGAAACTCTCGCCCTGGTTCCATATAATCGGCAAGGCAAACAATTTTCTCAAGTTTCGACATACCGCGGCGACCTGATGTATGGTAGCGAATAGCGTCCAGCACTTCGGTGTCCGCCACACCAAATTCATGTTCGGCTACCCACGCCCCAACGGGTGCATGCCACAATTCTTTATCATAAAGTAAAAGCTCTGCTGGCAATGCTTGATCGCGAATGACCTTCTGCATACGATCGACATTCCAGTACTTAGAAACATCATGCAAAATGGCAGCAAGCTCAGCTCGTACAGCATCTTCGCCAAACCTATTAGCTAATATGACTGCGGTCTCCATGACTCCCTGTGTATGCAGCCATCTTCGCTCAGGCATTTCCGCTTTTACTTTTTCGATCATTTGCTCACGATTCATACAGGTTGTACCTCCTCATGTAGCTATTCACCGAATCAGGCACTAAGTATTGAACAGACTGCCCAGCTTTTACCTTGCTCCTAATCGCTGTTGAAGAAATCGCAATGGCAGGCATGTGAACCAAGCTGACCCGCTCCTGCAAAAAAACCGGCAGTGCGGAAATATCGACCGGATTGCCTGGACGCTCTAATCCAATAAATGATATTCGAGCAGCTAGCTGCTCGATTTCATGCCACTTCGGCAGGTCGTTGATGCGATCTGAACCGATAATATAGGAAAAAGAATGGTTCGGATAACGTCCCTGCAGCTCTACGATCGTATCGTAGGAATAGCTCACACCACCACGCTGCAATTCAATATCAAGCGCTCGAAAGGCCTTGTTGCTCTCGATAGCATCGCATACCATTTCGTAGCGCCGCTCTCCGCTAACGCCTGGCTCATTCGCCTTGAGCGGTGGTCCGTATGACGGGATAAACCACACCTCGTCCAAGCCGCTCTGCTCTCGTGCGGTTTCTGCAGCAATCAAATGACCGATATGGATGGGATCGAAGGTGCCGCCCATAATTCCTATCTTAATCACTTGTTGAACGCCTCCCTATCAAGCAAAGTCGAAGCGTTAACAGCTATCGTGTCTTCTAGTATGCCCTTTATGACAAAAAGCTGCATTCGCCGCGCAAGTCTCGGTCCATATTATTTGCGAGCAGCTGTAGGAAGCTCGATTTGTTTGTTGTCCTTGGATTCTTTGTATAGAACGATCGTTTTGCCGATCACTTGTACAAGCTCCGCGCCCGCTGATTTAGCAACTTCAACGCCGATTTCCTTAGGATCGTCTAGACAGTTGTTAAGAACAGAAACTTTGATAAGCTCGCGCGACTCAATCGCCTCCTCGATATGACGAACGAGGTGATCGTTAGTGCCGCCCTTTCCGACTTGGAAAATCGGTGTCAAATGATGAGCTAGAGCTCTTAAATATCGTTTTTGTTTGCCTGTAAGCATAATAAGTGTTCCTTCTTTCATCTCAATAATTCGTCTGTTTGATTGCTTCAATAAATAAGTTTAGCCTTGCAATGAAGCAAGTACCGTTTCGCGCATCGCTGTGACGGGTGCTGGCTGGCCTGTCCAATATTCAAAGGCATATGCTCCTTGATAAATAAACATGCCAAGCCCGCCATGAATACGGCAGCCGCGCAGCTCTGCTTGCTGCAAAAATTTCGTTTTCAAAGGATTGTATATTAAATCACTTGCAACCGCGCCCAGCTTCAGCCAGCTTGCATCAATTGGAGTCTCCTCCGTATGAGGGAACATGCCTACTGATGTCGTGTTAATCACGATATCGGCTTGCTCGCATGCGGTTTGCAGCTCATCATTCGAAATCGCTTCAATATCTACTTTATTTTGCAATGAATCTGCAAGCTCTTTTGCCCGGTCTACGGAACGGTTGGCCACCGTAATTCGCGCAGGATTCTCGCTTGCTAGAGCATAAATGATGCCGCGGGCTGCGCCGCCCGCGCCGATAACGACGATTCGTTTCCCGGCAAGCTCACGCTCCGCTTCTTCCTTCAACGAACGCACATAACCAATACCATCGGTGTTATATCCGATTAGACGGCCAGCGTCGTTGACAATCGTGTTAACCGCGCCAATCGCCTGCGCGCTTGCATCGATCTCATCAAGCACGGACATAATGTCCAGCTTATGGGGGATCGTAACATTGACACCGCGAATGCCCATTGCACGAACACCAGCGGCAAAATCTCCGATACGATCACTCGTAACATGAAAAGCAGTGTATACACCGTTAATTCCCGTTTCCCGAAAGGCACGGTTCATCATAATAGGTGATTTCGAATGCCTTATCGGATCGCCGATGACGCCGAACAAAAGAGTATTGCTGTCAATCTGGTTTCCTGCGCTCATATTCGTCACAGTGAATTCCCCTTCCAAGTGACATGTGTTTAGATCATCGAGTCGCGAAGCATGACCTTAACGCCCTTCGGCGCATAAATGTCAATAACAGCTCCACCAGTACCGTTCACTTGAATCCATCCAAGACCGGATATAAATACGTCCTTATTCAAGCCACGCTTAACACGTAGTGAATGCCTTGTCCAAGCCGGAATCGTTTCTAGTTCTTCAAGCGATGGTCCTCCGAGCAATTGCCCACGGTGATCTGCATACAACTCATCCGCCCGCTCCAGCTTCGTACGATGCATGTTGAGCGCATTTGAAACATAGAACGTAAAGGATTGGCGATCACCCTCAACAAAATCGAATCGAACAAGGCTGCCAATAAACAGCGATTGACCCGAGTTCAATTGATAGACGAGCGGTTTAATTGGCTTGTCCGGCAATAGTGAGCCTAGGAAGCTCCGCGGTACAACCTCTGTCATACGTGTCGTATAGACGATACCTGGGGTATCAATAATCGCTTTCCCATCCTCAAGCGGAATATGAACGGCATCAAGCGTTGTTCCCGGATAACGAGAAGTAGTCAGCTCACGTTCCATGTCACTGTAATCTCGAATTAGACGATTAATCAAGGTTGATTTGCCGACATTCGTCGCGCCAACCACATAGACATCTCGGCCATTCCGGTACTGCTCAAGCGCTTCAATAACCCGCTCGAAGCCCATATTCCGCTTCGCGCTGCATAGGACCACATCGACTGTGCGCAGTCCCTCTTCTTTTGCTTGCTTCTGAACCCAATTCCGAAGTCGATTGACGTTCATCGCTTTCGGCAGCAAATCAATTTTGTTCACGACAAGCAGCACTGGATTGTTTCCGACAAAACGCTGCAAGCCCGAAATCAAACTTCCTTCAAAATCGTACAGATCGACAATATGCACAACGAGGCTATCCGTATTTCCGATGCTGCCAAGCAGCTTTAAGAAGTCATCCTGATCAACCGCTACGGATGAAGCTTCATTATAATTGCGAATTCGGAAGCATCGCTGGCAAATAACCGGTTCGCGACCGACAGCCGCCTCCGGCAAATAACCTGGCAAATCAGAACTTTTAATCTGAAGCGCCACTCCACAGCCCGCACATGATCCATATGCCTGACTAAGTTGTTGTTCCATCACTTTGTTTCCCCCTCATACCATAACCCTTTTTTCCTTAAACGCACTAACGCTATTCGTTCAATACGACGATTCACTCGTGTCATTATACCTTCATCAGCAGGAGCGATTGGCGTGACAAGGATGGTGTATAACCCCATACGGTTACCCCCAAGCACATCCGTCAGCATCTGATCTCCGATTACGACGGTTTCCTCAGGTGCAAGGCGGAGTACACTAAGCGCTCTCTTGAACGATTTGCCAGCTGGCTTGCGAGCAGCATGAATATATGGAATATTCAGCGGCGCAGCAAACTTCCCGACGCGTGTCTCGTTGTTATTGGATACGATAACAACCTGAAAGCCCCGAGAACGTACGTAATCAAGCCACTGCACAAGCTCAGGCGTAGCTAACGCCTCCTTGGCACCRACAAGCGTATTATCCAAATCCGTAATGATGCCGCGAACGCCTCTTGCATGCAGCTCATCTAAGTTAATTTCATATACTGTATTGACGCGCATATGCGGCAACAGCCGTTCAAACATAATGGATATCCCTCTGCTTTCTGCTTGCTATCTTACGAAACTATACCATACAAACTAAATTTGTTGCAAAAAAATACCGCTACCAATTTCTCTGGCGAGCGGTATTTGTTCGTATGTTATCTTAATTGATCAATGAGTGAGCGTACTTTAACGACGAAACGATCCGCTTCTTCAGATGACGCCATAACGGGGCTGTATTTCGCTTGCTCAAACCCATTCAGTACAATTTTAAAATCTTCACGCAACCGCTTCTGATTTTGCGACCAACGCAATACGGCCTCGCGCAGCGTCTCATGGTCTTCGCGCTCCATTCCACGCTTTTTGCAAATGCGCAGCAGCTTTTGCGTCTCAAGTACGATTCGATCATTTGTTGTGTATGATCCATGGCGGAGCTTTCTCCAAGAAAAGATAAGCTTGTCACGACGAATAATGAGCCATGCAATTGCAGCAACGATGAGTAGTGATATGGAGCTCCATAACCAAACCTGCGAGCTTGATGAGCCTTCTGTATCTCCTGCTGCTGCAGCATCGTTATCGCTTAGTTCCAGATCTGGCAAAGCAGCAACCTCTTCTTCAGGCAGCGTATACGGGAATGAGAAACCCGCTGTTGCTTCGAACGGTATCCAGCCAGTACCTTCAAAATAAATTTCTACCCAAGAATGAGCATCTGAATTTCGAACGGTGTAGGTGCCTGCTCCGCTTGGATTTACTTCTTCCTCCCTATAACCGCCTGGAGGGCCGAAGTCACTAGCTGGAAGCGCACCAGGAGCAAATCCTTTAACCCATCTCGTCGGAAGGCCTAAGCTACGCGCCATAACGGCCATTGAAGTGGAAAAATAATCGCAATAGCCTTCTTTTAGCTCGAACAGAAATTGATCAACGAAATCGCTGGTAGATCCTGTGAGCTTCGATTCATCGGGCAAATTATTATAGTTGTAATTGAGCCTTAAATACGACTCCAACAATCTAGCTTTATCATAATCATTAGCTGCTCCAGCGGTGACCTGCTCTGCAAGCTGTTTGACTCGATCCGGCAATGATTCAGGCAATTGCAAGTAAAATGAATGGCGTGAAGCCTCTCCCTTATCTGACCAGCCAGCTTTGGATGTCCTCAGCAGCGCTTCATCTAAAACAGGTACTGACGACGTAACCGAATACGTTTGCGGGTATTTGCGGTTTTGCATGGACCAGTTCAGCAGCCGCAGCTCGCCTGAGCTAGGCTCCCATCTCAAGCTAGTTGGAATAGCTGCCTCTTCATTTTCAATCCAATTGATCTTCGAAAGTGGTGCAGCAGCAAAAAGAACCGGATAAACATCCTTTCGAATCATTGTAACAATCTGATTGACTTGCTTAACCCCAGCTTTTGGCGGATCATCTAATGAAGGGAATACTTCTCCCTTTACAACTGAAATATTTTCTTCGCCAGCAAGCCTGGGACTTACATCAATCCATCCGTCACCCGTGTAAAAAGCTTTGGACTCCCCGCGCCAGTAGCTGCGATGCGAGGTCGTGACGGTCATCATCGGTGAATAATCAAATTCAAATCCACCACCAAGCTTATCGTCGCTTCGACTATATCCGGAGCTCGCATTGCCTGATCGGTTCGGCGATATCACATCTGTGCCCTTATCGCCTAAAAACACCTGAACCCTCTCCCCTTTAGCTTCCTTCCAGATCGTATAAGGATCCTGAAGAATAGGAGCAATTGAGGGCATATTCAATCCTACAATCATGAGAATAGATAAAACGAGTGCAATCGGCACCATTAATCGCAGCGGATACTCGATTAGCTCTTTCCAGCTATTCGGATGCTCGCGCTTCAGCCTCGACAAGTGGCCAGCGACCATCCAGAGCAAACCAATAAAGACGACCATCCCTACTTCATCCCACAGCCAGATCGGCGTAAAGGAATCTGCGATGGTTAACACCAAAATGCTTACGCCTACAAATCCGAACATTCGAACTCTTGTGATCGTCCATATTCCAAACAGCACGTAGAGCATAAGCATCGCCCCACTTATCCATATAAATGGATTAAGCTGAACGAGATGTACCTGCAGCCACCACAGCCACTCTTGCCAGCCCTGTGGACTTGCAACAATCCATTCCATTCTTGCCCATTGCGTTGTAATAAAAATAGCTGCCATTACTTGAAAAAGAAGCTTCAGAAATTTCCAGCGGGGAGGAAGCAATATATCAATTGCTGCCGCCGCAAATAAAGTGTAGTAGGCAATGGCGTACGTTTCGTCCCACCAATAACCTTCAAATATTGTAATTACATTCGCTAAAATAATGGCAATAAATATAGATCTCAGCTTCTCAAACCAGTTCGTCGTTAAATACACACCAATTGATTTCATCATTTGCTTCATGCAATTCCGCTCCCTTCCAATACCGTTGGGAGCTCTTGCAGCTGACGAACTTCAAATACAGGCCAGCCGCGTTCGCGCAATACACGTTTCCAAGAAGTATTATGGCTTAATAAATCAACCGACGAGGAGATATGAATCAAGCAAGGGGTAATTCCTTTGCGTGAGAGCCACTCCATGCTTCGAATGACATCCGCGCCAGTCTCAGGAGTAATGAGGACTGCAAAACTTCCGGCTTCAATCGTAGAATCAGCTTGCTGAAGCGACGGATACAAAGGCCTCGCTGCATTTGCATCTACAAAGGTTAAATGCCTCATCACCATATTTCGTTGATCAATGCCTGATTTGGGTGTAACGAATGTCATGGAGTCTCCAATGGAGAGCAGCCCCATTGCCGTATCACTTTTGAGACCGTTCTCGAGCAATGAAGCTGCAACGGATACGGCTAATTCGAAGCGAGTCGCGAGTTCACCTTTGTAGCTGCTTGAATGTCGATCAAGGATGACTAGCGTACGCGGCAATGACTCACGCTCGAAAGCTTTCGATTTCCACTCGCCCGTCTTCGCCGTCGCATTCCAATGGACACGTGACAAACGGTCTCCGTATAAATATTCACGAACGCCGTTAATTTGTGTCGTTTCCTTCGCTGAGCGTGACGCGATGGCATGAGAGTAAGGACCGCGAATCCCGCGCTGAATGCCATTCCACTGCCTAAGCGGAACTGTCTGAGGCAGCACATTAAGCACCGTCTCTGATCCGAATTTCCCTGAATGCTCGAACAAACCGAAAACATCATAAGACAAGCACTCTGTATGAGTAAATCGGTACTCGCCGCGCTGCAGCGGAGGCGTTTGATACACGACATGGYCCGCACGCTTCCAATTCGGCACGAAGGAAGTCTCGAATGCCAGCCTTTGTCCATTATGACGATGCAGCTGATCTCTAACAATGACGTATGGAAGCGGATAATAGCCAGGTATTTTCATGGAAAGGCTT
>NZ_JBFTSN010000137.1:0-14487 GCF_056400045.1 Paenibacillus sp. 01L418 | reverse complement strand
CGTTACAGAAGCAATCAGCCAAGCTGTTGCTAACTCGGCTCTTGACCTTGGTGCAAAAGCGATCATCACATCGACGCAAAGCGGCTTTACAGCTCGCATGGTATCGAAGTACAAGCCTAAAGCTCCAATCATTGCTGTAACGACTGATGAGAAGGTATTGCGTCGTCTATCTCTCATTTGGGGCGTATTTGCAGTGCTTGGTCCAGATGCGGATACAACGGATGAAATGTTCGAAAATGCTGTAAAAGGCGGAATGAGCACTGGATTCCTAAGCTTGGGAGATACAGTTGTTATTACAGCTGGCGTTCCAGTTGGCCGTGCTGGCACTACAAACCTTATCAAAATCCACCACATTGGTGAGCTTTTGGCACAAGGACAAGGTATCGGCAGCCAAACAGCTATCGGTAAAATTGTAGTAGCTCGTACACCTGAGGAAGCTATTGCAAAAACAACTCAAGGTTCAATCTTGGTAACGATCTCCACAGATAAAGAATATATGCCTGCATTTGAAAAAGCTGGCGCAGTTATTACAGAGCAAGGCGGAATTACTAGCCATGCCGCTGTAGTTGGCCTGAATCTTGGAATCCCGGTTATTCTTGGTATTCAAAATGCAACTGAATTGCTTCAAGATGGCATGGAAGTTACCATCTATGGCGAAACAGGCGTTATCTATCACGGCCAATCAAAAGTACTGTAATAAAACAGTGCCTTTGTTAACAACAATATAGTACAAAAACAAAAAGCGATGGTGATCTCACCGTCGCTTTTTGCTAATCAATTCGTCAAAGCATATTCGATTTGATAAAAAATGGGGGGACATTTATGCTGTCAGCTTCCACTTGGGTTCTGCACCCGCTGCGCGTTCGTTATCAGGAAACCGATCAAATGGGTGTCGTTTTTCACGGGAATTATGTAACTTGGTTCGAAATTGGACGTACTGAATGGATAAGAAATGCTGGTTATGACTATAAAACGATTGAAGAGCATGGATTGCTGCTGCCGGTTATAGATTTGCAATGCCGCTATGTGCAACCCGCTCGCTATGACGATACTGTAGTCGTTTGTACTCGAATTGCGGATTGCAGCCCTCTGCGCGTATCCTTTGAATCACAGGTTAGAAAGGTATCACTGGATGATTTCCATGCGTCAGTAGTATCAGAAAGCGAATCACTGCCTGGAGGACTGCTCGTGGAGGGTGGAACCAAGCATGTGTGGGTCAACGAGTCATGGCAACCAGCGCGCTTAAACAAAGTCATGCCTGAATTGTATGAACTGCTGCGTTCGAAGTAAGTTTGCTGCGCAAACCAAGCTTATGCTTACGAAGTAAGTTTGCCGTACAAATTGCGATGATATTATGCTGCTTAGCAAACCAAGCTTATGCTTACGAAGTAAGTTTACTGCGTAAACTTTGGAGGAGGTCCAATCATGTATAAATGGCTGTTGGCAGTTTTAATTGTTGTTCCATTGGTTGAGCTTTGGGGAATTTTTCAAGTTAGCGGCTGGATCGGGGGCTGGAACACTTTTTTTATACTGATCCTCATGGGTTTGGCAGGCGCTTATTTGGCTCGAATGGAAGGGCGAAAAGTATGGGGCGAGGCTCAGCGTCAAATGCAAGCTGGACAAATTCCTGGCCAGTCGCTATTAGATGGATTATGTGTGCTAGCAGGAGGCATTTTGCTGCTGCTGCCAGGGTTCCTGTCTGACATCATAGGCATTACGCTGCTTATTCCATTTACAAGAACCTTTTATAGACTAATCATGCTGCGTGAGTTAGAGAAAAGAATACGAAACGGCAATTTTAAGATCGGAAGATTCTAATATTTACGTGACATTTACAAAAGGTTAACATGGCAATAATAGTCATGCTTCATAATGAGATAGATACAAGTCGTTTCTTGTCGTTATATTAGCATTCTTGATATGAGTCAAGAAGCGTATGTTAGAAAAGCAGGTTTATTTCGCAAAATTACTCAGGAGGCGTGAGAAATGACCAAGCTTTTGTCCAACTATGTAAATCGTGACTTAAGTTGGATCGAATTCAACCGAAGAGTTCTTCAAGAGGCGCAGGATCTCAGCAATCCGCTGCTTGAGAGAGCAAAGTTTTTGGCAATTGTCTCAAGCAATTTGGATGAATTTATGAGCGTGCGAGTCGCTGGCATCCAGATGCAGATGAGAGCCGGCTTATCCAAAACTGATTTTACGGGTTATACGCCCTCTGGACTTTGGAAGCGGCTGATTAAGCGAGCAACCCAAATGGTCCATGATCAATATCGTACATACAGAGAAGTGTTCCGAAGCCTCAGTCGTGAGGGCATTTTTATTCGTTCGCTGGATGAGCTTAATATAACGCAAACGAAAGCAGTCTCGGATTATTTTCATGAAATCGTATTTCCAGTACTTACACCGATGGCTGTCGATCAGAGCAGACCGTTCCCGCTTGTTCATACGAAAGAGCTGTATTTAGCAGTACTTCTAAGACAAGAGAGTGATCCGTCTGAAGAGGAGCCGTTATTTGCGATTGTCCAGGTACCTTCTATTTTACCGAGATTTGTACCTGTTCCTGGACGAATTAACAGCAAGAAAACGGAGTTTGTGCTTCTTGAGGATTTAATTGAAAAGTTCATCGATACGTTATTCAACGGCTATATTCCATTCTCAGTAAACCCGTTCCGCTTAACAAGGGATGCGGATATTACATTGAATGAAGAGGATGCCGAGGATCTGCTTGAGGAGATCGAAAAAGAGCTGCGTCGCCGCCGCTGGGGAATTCCTGTAAGGCTGGAGGTTTCCAAGGGGATGCACCCTTATGCGCTCGAAATGCTTACCGAAGAGCTGGAAATCGAAGATAATTTATTTGAAATAGATGGACCGCTTGATTTAAGCTTTTTGATGAAGTTTGCAGGAGCAGTACCGGGCAATGATAATTTGCGGTATGAGAAGCTTGAGCCAATTTATCCAAGAGAATTTGATCACACTGACGATATGTTTGAGGTCATCCGCCAGCGCGATGTTTTGATGTACCATCCATATGAATCATTTGACGCAGTTAATGACTTTGTCATGCAGGCTGCTTATGATCCCGACGTGCTAGCGATAAAAATGACGTTATACCGCGTGAGCGGCCAGTCTGCGCTAGTTCAAGCGCTTGCTAAGGCAGGCGAAGCTGGTAAGCAGGTAACGGTCGTTGTAGAGCTAAAGGCGAGGTTTGACGAGGAAAGGAACATCGCTTGGGCGCGTCAGCTGGAGAAGGCTGGTTGCCATGTCGTTTACGGCCTAGTTGGTCTGAAGACACATGCGAAAATCTTGTTAGTTGTAAGACGAGAGCATGGCACGCTGCGCCGCTACGTTCATGTAGGGACAGGGAATTATAATGACAGTACGGCAACATTATATACGGATATTGGACTTTTTACGTCACATCCAATAATCGGGGGCGATGCTTCGGCTTTGTTCAACGAGGTTACGGGTTATTCATCACCTTATGAGTGGAAAGCTTTTGGCGTTGCGCCTTCTGATTTGAAGGAAAAGCTTTATCGGTTAATCGATAGGGAAAGATTGAATGCAGCAGCCGGCAAGCCAGCTCGCATTATTGCCAAAATGAATTCTTTATCGAATCAAGAGATGATTGATAAGCTTTATGAAGCCTCTCAAGCGGGAGTGAAAATCGTATTAATCGTTCGCGGCGTTTGCTGCTTGCGGCCGGGTGTTCCTGGGCGCAGTGAAAATATTCAGGTAATAAGTATCGTCGACCGTTTTCTGGAGCATGCACGGATTATGTACTTCCATAATGGCGGGGAAGAAGAGGTATATTTGTCGAGCGCGGATTGGATGACTCGTAATCTTACAAGAAGGATCGAGCTTATGTGTCCCGTATTTGATCCAATTTTGAGACAAATATTGATCAAGATGCTTCAGCTTAATATCGATGATAATGTAAAAGCCCGTGAATTGCAGCCGAACGGTACTTATGAGCATCTTACTAGTGCTGATAAAGAGCCGTTCCGCAGTCAATTCGAGGCAAAGGTTATAGCGTCTTGGAAGGGACGTGCGTAGACGAAAAGTCGAGGCTCGGCGTGAATCCCCAAATTTTCTTGAATTCGCTGGCGAGCTCTTCCACTTCTCGGCGCTCAACTGCAAGCGTTCCTCGCGGCTGAACCGGGCGAAGCAGCAGCTGATAACCAGATAATTGGACATTTAGTTGAGCAATGGCTTGTGTTTCTCCGCGATCAAGCGCTGTTGACAGCTGCAGCAGTGAACCAAGCTTATAAATGACTTCAAGGTCGGATTCGTTAAGCAGTTCCTTATATTCGGAAATGTGCTGGCGAGCCCGGCCTTTGCTTTTGTAAGATGCGATAGCTGCTGTCATAATCATTTCGCGATGCGTTAGCCCATTCAACTGGGAATTAACAATAAGGTAGAAGGAATGCCTTGCATATTCGTAATAATCAATGGATGCACCGATTCGGAACAACTGTGACGCTGTGTCCAGCAGCACTCTCGATTGAGGTGTCAATGGATGAACATAGTTCAGGACATCATAAATCTCTAGAGAGATTCGGTTGACCTGCAGCACATGCTGCTTTGGTGCTTCTGGGTGCAGGGCACTTAAATTTGTTAGGCTATATTTGAGCACATCATCTAGTTTTGGACGATTTGGGAATCTGGTTGCATGGAACAAGCCATCGCGCAGTCCAGCACCGCAAATTCGGTAATAAGTTGCTTTGGTTGCACGGAATAATACGCGTAAAATAGCGACACCGGGTACAACTACATCAGCACGATCCTTGGACAAGCCCGGAAGTTTACGTCTTTTATCAAGCGGAAGCTTGCGCATTTGATGAAAGAGCTCATCAACGTGCTCGCTCGTAATCGGATAATTATGTGTTTGCGGAAAAGGGTATTTGTATGCGGCTTGATGCATTTTTCCTAATGCACGCACCGTTCCTCCGACACCGACGAGAGGCAGTCCTGCTGTTTCTCCAATCCAGGTCTCGTTTCGAGCCGCTTCTGCAACGATGGCTTCAAGCGCCTTCAGGTCTTCATCTTGGAGCGTACCTTTTGTGCCGAAACGTTTGTTGAAGCTTACGCAACCAAACGGAAAGGATACAGAATGAACGAGAACGCGGTTGCGAAATAATGAAAGCTCGGTGCTTCCACCGCCGATATCAATGAGAAGGCCGTCACGAATATTTAGTGAGTTAATCATGCCGAGAAAGCCGTACGAGGCTTCATCCTCACCGGTGAGCAATTCGATGGATAAGCCTGTGGCCGAATGAATACGAGCAAGGATTTCTGAACGATTATTTGCATTTCGAATAGCAGCCGTTGCGACTGCTCGAATATGGCTTGTATGATTATGTGTGCAAATCATGGTAAAATGATTCAGTGTGTCGATCAGATCATCGATCGCTGCACTTGGCAGACATCCGTTTTCATCAATACGTTCGCTTAGTCTGGCAGGCCGTTTACTGCTATCCGCCACACGATGAGCACCATTTGCTGTCTTCTCGTAAACGACGAGACGGACGGAGTTGGAGCCTATGTCAATAATTCCGATGCGTTGTCCTGTCATGTTGCGCCTCCAATACGGCAAAATTTGCTCTGTAAGTTCTCTTTTTGACATTTTACCACTTTATCCGTTTCTGTAAAAATAGTTTATGCTGCGGCTAAAATTGGAGCGAATAGGGAAAAATGCAGTTTGAGCATACGAAGTGAAGCGGAGAAATAATAAGCGAAAAAAATATTGATGACGCTGATAAAGCATTTTTATGTCTGTATTTGTTCACATAATTGCCGAAATCATTTATGATTAAAGGCGATGGTACAAAAACGACCCCTTTTTATTGTTTACGATAACCATGTTAAAGGAGAGAGAACGATGACAGCAACTAAAGGTCTGGAAGGAATTGTCGCAGCGACGTCCTCCATCAGCTCCATTATTGATGGCGTATTGACATACCGCGGTATTGATATTGATGATCTAGCGGAAAACGCTACTTTTGAAGAGGTTGCCTACCTGCTATGGTACGGTAAACTACCGAATCGTTCTGAGCTTGATGGACTGCAAAAGCAATTGGATCAATTTGCAGCGCTTCCAGAAGGCGTAATTGATCAAATTAAGCTTTATCCAAAAAATACAAATTCTATGGCTGCGCTTCGTACGGCAGTATCCAGCTTAGCATTGTACGATGAATCTGCAAACGATATGTCTCCTGAAGCGAATCAATTGAAAGCAATTAAATTGCAGGCGCAGCTGCCAACAATTATTGCTGCTTTTTCACGCATCCGCCTAGGACAAGAGCCTGTAGCTCCAAAGAAAGGCGTATCCATCGCCTATAATTTCTTGTATATGCTTACTGGCAGCGAGCCGGCTGAAGTTGCTGTTAAAGCACTTGATCAAGCGCTCGTTCTTCATGCTGACCACGAGTTGAATGCGTCGACATTTGCTGCTCGTGTAACCGTAGCAACGTTGTCGGACATTTATTCGGGCGTAACGTCCGCGATTGGCGCTTTGAAAGGCCCTCTTCATGGCGGTGCAAACGAAGCTGTAATGGTTATGCTTGAAGAAATCGGTTCTACTGCTAACGTTGAAAGCTTTATTAACAACGCGCTTGCAAACAAAGTGAAAATTATGGGCTTTGGTCACCGCGTTTACAAAAACGGCGATCCTCGCGCGAAGCATTTGCAAAAAATGTCCCGCGAGCTTGGCAAGCTGACAGGCAACATGGAGCTTTACGAAATGTCTGTTAAAATTGAAGAGCTCGTAACTGGACAAAAAGGCTTGAAGCCTAACGTGGACTTCTACTCAGCGTCTGTATATACAACGCTTGAAATTCCACGTGACTTGTTCACGCCTATTTTTGCAATCAGCCGGGTATCTGGTTGGAGCGCGCATATTCTTGAGCAATACCAAGATAACCGCTTGATCCGTCCGCGTGCCGACTATGTTGGTCCGGTTAATGCAAAGTACATTCCGATTGAACAGCGTTAATTCGTGATTTAAGTTACAATAGAGAGAGCGGATAAGCTCTACGCTCTCTGTTCTTTAAAAAAAGACATCATATTTCATTTATACTTGCTATAAAGCAGGTACAATTCTAAGGAGGATTTTATTCATGGCTAAGTTCGAAAAATTCGCGCTTCCAACTGRAGGCGAACAAATTACAATTGACAACGGTGTTCTTCAAGTACCTAACAACCCAATTATTCCTTTTATCGAAGGCGACGGCACTGGCCGCGACATTTGGAAAGCTTCGAAACGCGCACTTGATGCAGCGGTAGAAAAAGCTTATAACGGCGAGAAAAAAATCGCTTGGTACGAAGTATTTGCCGGCGAAAAAGCTTTCAACACATACGGCGAGTGGCTGCCTGCTGATACATTGACAGCAATCCGTGAATATATCGTTGCAATTAAAGGACCATTGACTACGCCTATCGGCGGCGGCATTCGTTCATTGAACGTTGCACTTCGTCAAGAACTTGATCTTTACACTTGCTTGCGTCCTGTTCGTTACTTCACTGGTGTACCTTCCCCAGTAAAACGTCCTGAGCTTGTTGACATGGTTATTTTCCGTGAAAATACAGAAGATATCTATGCGGGCATCGAGTACCAAGAAGGTTCTGCAGAAGTGAAGAAAGTAATCGAGTTCTTGCAAAACGAAATGGGAGCTAACAAAATCCGCTTCCCAGAAACTTCCGGTATCGGCATTAAGCCAGTATCGAAAGAAGGTTCGAAACGTCTTGTTCGCGCAGCGATCGAGTACGCAATCAAACACAGCAAAAAATCAGTTACACTTGTACACAAAGGCAACATCATGAAATACACAGAAGGCGCGTTCAAAAACTGGGGCTACGAAGTGGCTGAAGAAGAATTCGCTAACGAGACTTTCACATGGGGTCAATACGACCGCATTAAAGAAGCAGAAGGCACTGACGCAGCTAACAAAGCACAAAAAGATGCAGAAGCAGCTGGCAAGCTAATCGTTAAAGACGCAATTGCGGATATCGCATTGCAACAAGTACTTACTCGTCCGACTGACTTTGATGTTATCGCTACATTGAACTTGAACGGCGACTACTTGTCCGATGCTCTTGCAGCACAAGTTGGCGGTATCGGTATTGCTCCGGGCGCGAACATCAACTACTTGACTGGACACGCAATCTTCGAAGCTACTCACGGTACAGCTCCGAAATATGCTGACCTTGACGTAGTTAACCCAGGTTCCGTAATCCTTTCCGGCGTAATGCTTCTTGAGCACCTAGGCTGGCAAGAAGCGGCTGACCTTATCTATAAAGGTATGGAAGCTTCGATCAACAACAAAACAGTAACTTATGACTTCGCTCGCTTGATGGAAGGCGCAACAGAAGTAAAATGTTCCGCATTCGCAGACGAAATCATCAAAAACATGTAGTTTTATAAAAAGTAGGGGGGCAGATGCCCCCCTCATCTTTTATTCTATTGCTTTTCGCACGGAGGAATGGCGTCCCGCAGGGGAAAATTCCTAGCAGTTCGCAAAGGGAATGGCGTCCCGCAGGGGACACATTCTCTTCGCGAATAAGCGTAAAGCGTGTCCCAAAGGGACGAAAGCGATCCATGCTCAACAGTCGCTCAAGAGCGCCGATATCCCTCCTACGTTAGTCCAATTGGCAGGTGTCCAGAGGGCGCAGCGCCCCTTAGGTCCTCCCTTGGAAGGGAGGATTTAGGTGGGTTCGACATCTCTTGGGAGGTTGCAAGTGAAAACAGGGGGTCAAAGGGGTCTCCCCTTTAACTAAAGTTACAGGAGGTTTACACCAGATGGCGATTAAGCGTAAAAAAATTACTGTAGTAGGAGCTGGTTTCACTGGCGCTACTACTGCACTTATGCTAGCTCAAAAAGAACTAGGCGATGTTGTTCTTGTTGATATCGCACCGCTTGAAAACCCAACTAAAGGTAAAGCACTTGATATGCTTGAAGCGACACCGGTGCTTGGAGTAGATGCAAACATTATCGGTACTGCCAACTACGAAGATACAAAAGATTCTGATGTTGTGATCATCACTGCAGGCATCGCTCGTAAACCAGGTATGAGCCGTGACGACCTTGTTAGCACGAACGCTGGAATCGTAAGATCCGTTTGCGAAAACATTAAAGAAACTAGCCCTAACGCTTATGTTATTATTTTAAGCAACCCGGTGGATGCGATGACTTATGCAGCATTCCAAACGCTTGGATTTCCTAAAAACCGTGTAATCGGTCAATCAGGCGTCCTTGATACAGCTCGTTATTGCACATTTATTGCGCAAGAACTTAATGTATCCGTTGAAGATGTTCGCGGCTTTGTGCTTGGCGGGCATGGCGACGATATGGTCCCACTCGTTCGCTACTCAAATGTTGGTGGCATCCCCATTGAGAAGCTTATATCAGCAGAACGAATTGAAGCAATCGTACAACGCGCTCGCGTTGGCGGCGGCGAAATCGTAAACCTGCTCGGCAACGGCAGCGCGTATTATGCGCCTGCAGCTTCGCTGGTTCAAATGACAGAAGCCATCCTTAAAGACAAAAAACGTATTATTCCAGTTATCGCTTTGCTTGAAGGCGAATACGGTTATAATAACTTGTTCATGGGTGTGCCAACAATCATTGGCGGTGACGGCATTGAAAAGGTGCTTGAGCTTGATTTGACTGCTGAAGAGAAGGCTGCACTTGATAAATCTGCTCAATCCGTACGCAACGTTATCCAAGTAGTAACAGGCTAGCAAGCAAGCTCAATTGCTGCTTTTATAAATGAATGCGTTTGGGAGGACCCTGACAGAATGCTGCCAGGGTCCTCTTGTTTATTTTCAAGGTACAAAAGAAAAGGTTTACTATGGGAGGGGTACAGGTTGATCGAACAAGCAAGACAAGCCTTAAAACAGGTATATGGCTATAACTTTTTCCGTAAAGGACAGGAAGACATTATATCGGGGATTATGAATGGACGCGATACACTAGCTATTTTGCCGACCGGCGGCGGAAAATCGATTTGTTATCAAATTCCATCCATGCTTTTGCCGGGAACGTCTCTTGTTATTTCGCCGCTCATCTCGCTCATGAAGGATCAGGTTGATGCGCTGAGGCGAGTCGGGGTATCTGCAGCGTTTCTTAACAGCTCGCTAGGAGCAGCTGAATATCGAGATGTGATGCGAAACGCGATGATGGGAGAATATAAGCTGCTGTATGTTGCGCCTGAACGACTTGATGCGCCGATGTTCCAATCGTTATCTGAGACGCTCACTATACCGCTCATTGCGATAGACGAGGCTCACTGCGTATCGCAGTGGGGGCATGACTTCCGTCCCAGCTATCGTCAGCTGGCAGGCTGGATTGCTCGAATGAAAGATCGGCCGCTCGTTGCGGCGTTTACAGCTACAGCTACAAACGAGGTAGCGCTTGATATTTCAGAAATGCTCAAGCTGCGTGAACCTAGCATTTTTGTAACGGGATTTGCGAGACCGAATTTGTCTCTATCCGTCGTTACAGACGTGGATAAGAAAAAGTTTCTTGAGAGCTTCATATCAGGGCGTAAGGATCAATCAGGCATTATCTATGCAGCAACTAGAAAAGAAGTAGAGAATGTATATGAGCAATTAACACGCAGAGGCATTCAAGCAGGCAAATACCACGGTGGGTTGTCGGATGCTGAGCGCGCTGACACGCAGGAGAAGTTTCGATTCGATGAGATTCGTGTAATGGTTGCAACGAACGCTTTTGGAATGGGCATAGATAAACCAAACGTTCGTTATGTGCTGCATTGGCAAATGACTAGCGATATTGAATCCTATTACCAAGAAGCTGGCCGTGCCGGCCGTGATGGAGAGGAGAGCGAATGCATTCTCTTGTTTGAACCGGCTGATATGCAGGTGCAACGCTTTCTGATCGAACAGGGCACTGGGGATTCAGATCGTAAATCGATTCAGCTATCTAAGCTCCATACCATGATGAACTATAGTCGGACACAGCGTTGTTTGCAGCAGTTTATCGTTGATTATTTCGGAGAGACGGATGTTGTGGCATGCGGGAAATGCAGCAGCTGTCTCGATAAGAGCGAGCCGGTTAACCGGACGGAGGAAGCGAAGATGGCGCTCTCCTGCGTAGGTCGAATGAGAGGGCRTTTCGGTGTAACGATGGCAGCCAAAGTACTAAAGGGATCGCGTGATAAACGGCTGCTTGAATTTGGGCTCGATCGTTTGACTACTTACGGTTTAATGCGGCATTTGCCCGAGAAAGAGATAGCGGATTGGCTTTATTGGCTCGTGGCTGAAGGATACTTAAAGCTTAGTGAAGGGCAATATCCAGTCGTCTCGCTAACTGCGAGCGCACTGCCGGTACTGGAAGGCCGCGAACCAATTATGCAAAGAGTTAGAGCAACGGTTCGGCAAGCAGCCTCTTCCGATTCAGCAGCTGCTTCACCTCTATTCGATGCGCTCAAGCAATGGCGCAAAGAAAAGGCAGCTACAGAGGGTGTGCCTCCATTTATGTTGTTCTTTGATGCAACGCTGCGAGAAATCGCAATGGCTCGTCCGCAAAACGAGAATCAATTGCTTAGCGTGAAGGGGATTGGTGCTGCGAAGGCGGAGAAATATGGAGAAGATCTGCTCTCGATTATTCATTCATTCGGAGGCGAAGGTCAAGCCGAAGGAATGATAATAACTGCGGCTAGAGAGCCGTCAGTCGTCAAGAAGGCAGCAACGAATGATGAGCAGCCAAGTCACTATGCTACGCTCGAGCTATTTCAAAGTGGGCTGGAACCTGATGAAATAGCGAAGGAACGCGGATTAACGAAAGTAACCGTTGAAGGACATATCATACGGTGTGCAGATGAAGGTGAAGAAATCGATTGGAGCAGAATCATTCCAGCAGAATATGAGCAATTGATCGTCCATGCCATTGGCGAGCAAGGAATCGATAAGCTGCGTCCCATAAAGGATGCGTTGCCTGAGGAAGTTACTTATTTTGCAATTCATGGGGTTATGAGTAAATACGGCTTTAAAGCTTAAAGCCAACCGAAAATCGATTAAAATGAGCTTTCTAATTAAAGTGTGAAAATTTAGGGAACGATTTCGGAGCTAATTCAACAAAAAAGGGTATAAAACCTCGGTTCAGGAGCATAGTCATTTGAAAAAAATCTCGTTTCTGATAAACTATTTATAGAATTAATTTTGGCAATTGCGAATCAATGAATGGATGATTACGCTTCACCAAAACAGGAGGAGTTAAAATGTTTAAAGTAATGTTATTTTTGCACGTGATTGGTGCAGTAGGTATGGGCTTCTATATCGTTCTTCCAATCATGCTAGGTAGAGCTACTAAGCTTGCCGGAGTTGGACAAGGCGGATTAGCTGACGGCCTGCGTTCGGCAAACCGAATTGCGCAATATTTTCTAGTTTTGCAGCTGCTAACAGGTGGATATTTGATGTCGCAAGCGGATTACAAGGTGGCATGGATGGTCATTATTATTTTGCTGTTCCTGGCAATTGCGGCACTAGGCGGAATTATTTCCAAGCCGCTTAAGCTTGTAGTAGCTTCCATTCAAGAAGGCAAAAGCGCAACTGCACACATTAACAAAGCACGCGTGATGAGCATCATCGTATTGGTGCTATATATCGCTATTATCTACTTCATGAAGTTTCCGATGATCTAAAGCTAATATGGATAACGCCGATTATATAACGCTATAGGGGGATTTTTACGTGTTAGAATCATCGCCGCAAATTGTTACGTTTGGCGAATCAATGGCTTTGTTTATGCCAGAGGAGCATAAGTCAATCGAACGCGCCGCTACGCTGGAACAAAGCTTTGGCGGAGCGGAAAGCAATGTCGCAATAGGACTTGCACGTCTAGGCTCCTCTGTTGGATGGTTTGGCGCTCTCGGCGACGATCCGTTTGGCAAAATTATTTTGAAGACGCTGCGGGGCGAGGGTGTAGACGTATCTCGTGCGCAGCTTAGCTCGGAAGCTCCTACGGGCATGATGTTTCGTGAGCATGTAGCAGGTAGAACAGCCGTTCATTATTTCAGAAAGCATTCGGCAGCTAGTCGGATGCTGCCTGAGCATCTTGACGAGAATTATATTCGCGGTGCTAAACTGCTTCATGTAACCGGTATCACAGCTGCACTTAGCGAGGATTGCCGCAAGRCGGTTCGTCGCGCTATCGATATTGCGAAGGAAGCTGGGGTGCTTGTCAGCTTTGACCCGAACCTGCGGCTTAAGCTGTGGTCAATCGAAGAAGCTCGTGCAGCACTGCTGCCGCTTGCAGCAGATGCGGATTACTTTTTGCCAGGATGGGACGAGCTTAAGCTATTGTACGAAACAGACGATTATGAGCATATTAAAGGCCAGCTAAATCAATTAAAAGCGGTGTCGATCATTAAAGGCAGAGGCGACACGACGATTGTTCTAAACAAAGGGCAGGAAGAAAGCTTGCCTTTTTATCCGGCTGAGCAGGTTGTTGATACTGTAGGCGCGGGTGACGGCTTTTGCGCTGGTTTCTTGGCAGGAATTATGAAGGGCTTATCCCCTGTAGAAGCAGTACGCCTTGCAAGTATTAATGGATCATTAGTCGTTCAAATGCGTGGCGACTGGGAAGCTTTGCCGGAATGGAGTGTCGTCCAACAGCGGATGTCCGCCAAGGCTTGGGTGGAGCGCTGACAATGGCTGAATTGATCGGTAACAAGGGTCAGGGTCGCCGTGAAGCTATTCTGCAGCTTTTGAAGCAGCAGGGCAGGGTGACGATTTTGGAAATGGTTGAGCGCTTCGGCTGCTCTGAGGCGACGGCTCGAAGAGATCTTGAGCAAATGGAAGCTGATTATCCGGTTATTCGGACAATTGGCGGTGCGATGTACGATGGAATGAATTCAGTTAGGGATTTGCCTTTTGCGGAGAAGGAAGGTTTGTCGATTCTAGAGAAAGAGCATATCGCGGAATTAGCTGCTTCTTTAATTTTGGAAGGCGATGTGATTGGTCTCTCTGGCGGTACAACAAATTTCCTTATTGCTAAGATGATCAAATCGAGGCGAGGCATCACGGTAGTAACCAATGCGGTTAATATCGCGATGGAGCTGGCAGGCAGCGATATTCAGGTTGTCGTTACCGGCGGCATTATGCGCCATAACAGCTTTGAGCTGTGCGGTCCTCTAGGTGAGGGAATGGTCGCTCATTTGCATATCGGAAAGATGTTTATCGGTGTTGATGGTATATCTGCTGCTGGCGGCATCACGACCTACTCCGAGCAAGAAGCGCAAATTGCTAAAGCACTCATTAAGCGTTCACAAGCGGCATATGCCGTATTCGATCATACGAAGACAGATCGCACCTCGTTATTTTCCATTGCATCCTTATCCGAGCTGAAAGGCGTCATTACGGATGTTCCGCTCACTGATGAGCTTGCAGCTGAAATGAAGCAGCACGGTATTTCCGTATACGTGACGCATTAAATTTCCGTATACGTGACGGATTAACAAATATTAAAA
>NZ_JBFTSN010000136.1:0-27394 GCF_056400045.1 Paenibacillus sp. 01L418 | reverse complement strand
CTATTATCTCGTTGTTCGCTTCCTTGGCGAGAGCATACATTCCTTGCAGGTATCAGGGTGGGTTCCGTCACATACTACTGCAAGTGTACCGACTATAGGTGCGTTAGGCGTATATCCGACTTGGGAAACTACACTGCCTCAGCTTGCGGTGCTAGTGTATATTATCGTAAAGATAAGTATAACGCAGCTGCGCAAAGCGGCATCACCCGGTAAAGCAGCAGAAGCAAAATAATGATGCAATGGGGCTGTTCCAAGAGCAGATATATTCTGTTTTTGGAGCAGCTCATTTTTTATTGATGCCTCATTATTATAAAATTGTGGTTAAGTTTAGTATGTAAGACTAAGTAATTACTCATAGCTTGCCAATAGGCGAATGGATTAGGTTTGTGGTATGATTTTTGAAAAGGGAGGAATCGGTGTGAAAGGTCCGGGAATTCTTATTTCCGCATTAGTATTCGCGCTTCTTATCGCGATATTTGCGGTTATCAATATCGATTCGGTACATGTGAACTTTTTGTTTACGAAGGCAACCCTTCCGCTCATTCTCGTCATATTGGGATCGACGCTGCTTGGCGGCTTAACCGTAGGCTTGCTGGGGATGATACGTCAGATTCGCTTGCAGCGAACCGTCAAATCATTAGAGAAGCAGCTTGCTGAATTTACAACCGAAGCGGAGCTGCTTGGTTTATCCAAGGCAACGATCCGAACGGAGCCGAGCGAAGAGGCGGCTGTTTCACAAAAGGAATAATATAGTTATCAGATCGTGAGGCCATTAATGTTTATTTATACGTATGCATGCCATGAGGATGAAGCGGCTTTGTGTGAGCTGGAGCTACAAGTCTTATTTGGCGAGAAGCCAAAACAAGGCGTTGTCAGAAGTCAACATGAGCTATCGGTTGATCGCAGCCCTTTCGTAAAACGGCGTATAGCCGTCATGATGGAAGCTAACAGTATGGAAGAACTGATCGTTATGCTTCCGTCAATTGAGCTGGGTGGGAAAACATTCAAGGTTGTTTATACGCAAGGCGATGAAGCCTTCACCTTCGATGAGCAAAGAATGCTCGAGAGAGCTGCTGGCGCGGTTATTCATGGCAAAGCCGATATGCGCAAAGCGGAGCAGCTGTTTGGTTTAATGAAGCTTTATGGACGCTGGTACTTTGGACCGCTGGAAGAGAACGGAGCTGTATGGCTGAGGCATCAGAATAAGCCGCAAAATTATTCAACCGCACTGCCAACAAGAGCAGCTCGTGCGATCGTGAATCTTGCGGCTGAGCTAGCAGCTGAACAGCTTAAGCTTATTGATCCGTGCTGCGGAATGGGAACCGTTCTGATTGAAGGCATGTCAATGGGAATCGACATTGAGGGGTTGGATATCAATCCGCTAGCCGTGCGAGGCGCGCGCGTAAATCTTGCTCATTTTGGTTATCCCGACCGAGTAAGACTTGGCGATATTCGGCTTCTCGAAGGYCATTACGRTGCTGCCATTGTAGATATGCCATACAATTTGTGCTCTGTCTTGCCAGAAAGCGAGCAGATTGTTATGCTTGAGAGTGTAAGAAGGTGGGCGAAGCGAGCGGTTATTGTCACAACTGATCCAATGATGAGGCAATTGGAGCTGGCATCTTGGAGGATCATAAAAACCACAACCCTGAGTAAAGCCTCTTTTACCAGATATATAAGTGTAGTAGAATAAGAATTATGTAGCGCATGAAACGAGGTGAACCTATGTCTACAATCGAACAAAACGAATCCCAAGAGGAGCCTAAGAAGCTGACTCAAGCGGAGAAAGCGAAGCAATTGCTCGCTCAGAAGAAACAAGCGAAAGCTGGAGGAGCTCCAGGCCAATCGCATCTTTCTACGGGGACGCAGGCACTGAAGAGCCAGAACACGAAGAAAGTTAACAATCAGCGTAAAAAAATGGGTGTATAGCTGTCGGTTCCAACTTTTTTTTGAAATGCAGCAATAGCAACAATGAAGGACGCCAGCTGGTAACAGCTAGGCGTTTTTCTTATATAATAATATAAGAAGCAGGTTAGTCAGCTTGGAGGTTCACGGGGTTCTTGCCTAAATTTACGGAAATTACAACAAAAGGCAAGAATGAATCAATCGACTATCCCGCATAATGAATATACACGGATGAATTAGAAAAAATAATAAAACATGAAAATGAATAACGTTTAAGTTAATTACGGAGGGATTCGTTATGACGGCGACCAAACCATCACGAATGAGTATTTATTTGCTTGCCGGTGTCGCAACATCCAATAGCATATTTACGGAATGCAAGGTTAAGCTGGAACAAATGTTTCAATCCGATGGTGTCGAACCAGCTATCCACGTCATATTTCCTTATGGCGATGCCAGTCGCAGCTTGGTTAGACAAGTGCTAGAGGTGAAAAGCGACTTGTCCAACCGTTTAACGGCTGGTCGGATCGGCGGACAACATGCGCTGGAGAAAATCAAACAAACGATGAGCAGCGAGCGTTTATTGCTGATTGGACACAGCGGCGGCGGTGCCGCTGCTTATCAAGCGGCAAAAATGCTTTATGAGCAGGATCAAATCGAGGATTTTCGAATCGTGCAGGTCGGATCACCAAGAACGCCGATTGAGCCAAAGCTTCAGGAGCGCGTTAGTTATTTTCATTCCATCGACAGCTTAGGCAAGCTTAATGACCCGATTAGCCGAATTGGGACTTGGGGCGGATGGAGCATAAGCAAATATGCGATGCCAAGGTGGAATCGCATGAAGTACGCGCCAGGCTATGTTGAAGGAATTCCTACTGTGGGCGGACATGCGGATTATTTTCGCCATACGGAGGATTTTAGCGACCAGGAGGCCATTTGCAATCTAGATAAAACAGTGGACCGCGTGCGGGGTTGGTTGAAAGGGTGGGTCTGATCCTATACACTAAGGTGAGAGTAAGCAGCAGCTTCTAGAGTGAGATGCTTACGACTTAGGAGGTGAAGGACCCATGGCCAATACACATACGTACACAAAGAAAGAAGAAATTGCGAATGCCGTCACACATGGGATTGGGGCTGCACTCAGCATTGCGGCACTCGTCGTGTTGATCGTATTCGCGGCAACGAGGGGAACGGCCTTTCATGTTGTCAGTTTTACTATATATGGATCAGCCATGCTGCTGCTGTATGCGGCCTCTACGCTCGTGCACAGCTTTCCCGAGGGAAAAGCGAAGCGGGTATTTGAATCACTTGATCATTCGTTTATTTACGTCTTTATAGCAGGAACTTATACTCCGATATTGTTCCATATCGTGCAAGGTACGCTTGGCTGGGTACTGTTTGGGATCGTTTGGGGAGCGGCATTAATCGGTGTAGCGTTTAAGGCTTTTTTTGCATCACGATTTTTATTCACATCAACGATCATTTACATCGCAATGGGATGGATTATCGTATTTGCTTGGAAGCCGCTCACAACGCATCTAGCTCCAGGAGGGGTGCAGCTGCTCGTAACAGGGGGTTTGCTGTACACATTCGGAACGATATTTTATATGTGGCGTGCCTTTCCTTACCATCACGCCGTATGGCATTTGTTTGTACTTGGCGGTTCAATTGTCCATTTCTTCGCTATACTGCTATATGTTCTCCCAGCGAAATGAAAAAGATTATTTGGACATAGAGAAGCAAATCTTACTCGCATGAAGCAAGCGGTGCGGGAGATGAGATTTGCTTTTTTTGTTTTTTTGTAGCAGCTCGGAATTAAACTTCAATTGCTGGGCACCAGCCTGGCGGCTCCGCGCAAATGGCCAGGGCAAAGGCAGGATCTTCTTGGGCAAGATCAGCGAAGTAGTTTGATAATATATGGTTTCCTGAGACAGAGCCCATACGGAACGAACGTTTCACCTCACCCTTTGCGTGCATATAGTAGTAAGTTTGTTTAGTCTTTGGCGATTGGTAAACAAGCGTAGGCAGATGGGGGACGATATCAAATTCGTTTTGAAAACGCCAATGGGTACCAATGGATGCGTTATAGCTGCTTGCAAACTTCGGATCTCCGACTCGAGGTGCTCCATACGTATATACAATGGGATCTATAAATGAGGTGTTGTTCGCAAGGTCGAGGGCAGCAAGGGTTGCAAGTGCTCCCCCAAGGCTGTGTCCTGTTATAAACAGCGGTCTGCCCTGTGGAAGCTGATTTATGATTTCAATGATTTGAGTACGTGCTGACATATAGATGTCAGTAAACCCCTTGTGCGTTAGACCGGCATTTTTGACTGGGCGGTAAGTCGTTTGCTGGGCAATGAAATCAGATACCCAATCCACTGCAGAGTTGCTGCCGCGAAAAGCGAGCACGGATGCACCTTCAGATGTTAAAACAAAACCGAATCGTTCATCGCTGTCGTCATATGCTCTAGCCGTAAATTCACTTACTAAGCTGTAGGTTCTAGGTACAAGAAATAATCCGTCTTTGTTGTTGTATTGCATGTACGTTTGTCCGCAAACCGCAGCCAAAAACAAAGCCGTTCGATAATCGAGATCCTGCGTGGTTAACGTACCTCTCGTATTTGCTGTCATACCATCCCTCCGCTCATACAACTCCGGTTCTCCCGATGTTTGTAATATATGATCAGCCCTGCAGATGGGTACCAGCGGAAAAAAATGGACTTCATAAGGCAGCTACAAGTATAATCGGGGAATAACGCGATTATGAAAGGGGATTCATAAATGACTCTTCAAATAGGTATTGCAGGTACAGGATGGTTTGGCATGATGCRCGCGGAGAAGCTCGCTAAGCTTGCCGGCATCAAGGTAACTGCTTTCTTAGCAACTAGCCAGCAAAAAGCATATGCAGCAGCACAGCGCTTTGAGGGTGCACGCGGTTATGATTCTATACATCGCATGCTGGATGATCGTAAGCTTGATGCGGTATATATTTGTGTACCGCCATTTGCGCATGGCGAGATTGAATCTGCATTGCTTGAAAGAAGCATTCCCTTTCTTGTAGAGAAGCCGCTTGGAGTGGACGAGCAGCTGCCGTCTGAGATTTTGAAAGGAATCGAAGAGAAAAAGCTGATTACATCGGCTGGCTATCATTTCCGTTATATGGATGGAACCGACCGTGCAAGAGAGCTGCTGCGCGAGCGCACAACATTAATGGCGCTTGGCTATTGGATGGGCTCCATGCCGGGGGTAAGCTGGTGGCGCAAGATGGAAGGATCAGGCGGTCAATTCGTAGAGCAGACAACACATATTGTGGATCTGCTAAGGTATACGGTTGGTGAAGTAAGTGAGGTTTACGCAGCTTACGGCAATCGATATATGAGCGGTGTTGAAGAAGGTGTGACGGTTCCTGATGTAGGCACAGTTACACTGAAGCTAGTGGGTGGTGCAGTTGCTACAATTAGCAATACTTGCGCTATCCCAGCTGGAGATCGTTCCGGACTGCATATTTATACGAACAAAGGCGTGCTGGAGCTTGGCCATAGCGGATTGATCGACACGGAGGCTGGCCGCAGAACAGAGTATGCTAACCAAACGGATCCCTATGAGTTGGAAAATGAGGCTTTTCTTTATGCGATCCGAACCGGGGATGTTTCCCGCATTCGCTCCAGTTATGCGGATGCAGTAAGAACACATCAAGTGACCATTGCTGCTAATGAATCTGCTCGTACTGGATTGCCAGTTAAGCTTTAGAATATGATGTAAAAAACCGTCCATGAAGGTCATTGACCCTAGTGGACGGTTTTAATATGGGCTGACTATCATTATTGGCTTCGTTTTCTTTGGGAACGCGTTTGAGCTTGAGGGGGTTCACTTGAAGCATTCGCAGAGGCTTTCTGCGAACGGCTGCTCTTCGAACGCTTGGAACGTTTTGCCTGAGAGGAAGAATCAGTAGTAACAATCTCCTTCGGATTGCGTCCATTTAACAAGTCGCCAGTCCAGCCTTTCTTCCAAAGCCATAAATACATGAAAATCGTTACGAATAAAATAAATACGTTCATCGCTGTAAAGCTCCACTTATTATCTTTAAATGGCAGGATCTCGAAGTTAACGCCCCATATACCGCCTATAATCGTAGCAGGCAGGAACAAGACAGTAAATATCGTGAGCGTCTTCATAATATCGTTGCCGCGAAAGTTTGAGATGGCATCGTCCATTGAGATCAAGGTATCTATTTCCAGTGCGTAATGCTTCAGAAGCGCTTCGATTCTCTCCAGCTTATGCGTAATGCGCTTAAAGCTGTCCGTCTCGGTGAGTTCATCCATGAAAGCTTCCTGTGCAGCACTATGTACTTCTCTAATCGGAATGAAAAGATGACTCCAATGAAGCAAATCGTAACGCCTCTCAAAAATAGTATCGATAAGGCCGGTACGATTCTCATTGCGCATCGTCGTTTCAAGCTCTCCGAGTCTTTTTTCAAAACCATCAAGACCAGCATGGAACGTTTCCAAAATAATGCTAAGCATAATAAATAACGCTTCAGGAGCTGATTCGCAGCTCTCGAACTTTAGGTTATGGTCAATGGACTGAAGTCGGAGCGGAATGCGCATGTCATCATGCATCGTCAGCAGCCGGTCTTCTGTCAGCCAGAAGTGAAAAGGTTGAATATCCGATTGGTCGTCCGACACTTGGAACATAACAGTGCCATATAGCAGCTTCTGCGAATGCGTCGCACCGCCAACGGATATATTGTTTGTTCTTCTGCCTGCGCATTCATCAATCCATGACGCACATTCCGGAAATAGCTGCTTGAGCTCATCTCTCTGCTGCTGAGCCGCTTCCTGTTCCTGTTTGGTAATGGCTTTAATGGTCTTTTGTCCTTCGCTTGAAGAAACGGTTTGCCTTTGTGCACCTTTCCTGCTGGGCAAGGGCTCATTCCTTACGGTTTGCTGCCTCGCTTGCTGCAGTACATGCCATTCCCATCCTGCGGGATAGCGAAGCATCCGATGAATCATCGCTCTGCCTCCTGCTTGTCCGATTTTCCAATATCTATTCCTCCATCATACCGCGAACTTCAATGATGCACAACCTGATCATTTGATAACACAAAACCTTCGTTATTTCATGTCAAATTTCAACATAATACGACTTAATCCGCCATAAGAAGGGCATACCAAGATTAGTATGCAACATAAGGAGGATAAGGCAATGGCAAAAAAAATAGGCATATTTGAAACGGAGCAGCAAGTCATAACGGCTATTGAACAGCTGGAGCAAGCGGGCTTCGTTCAAGGCGAGCTAAAAGTCATAGCGAAAGATTCTGAGCATTCTAGGCGCGTAGAAGCAGAGAGCGATGTCCATGTGGACGAGCTTAGAGAGCTCGAAGATATACCTGACCGTCAAGGTTTAGGTAGTCTTGGCATGGCTGCTGCTGCTGGGTTTGCAGGAGCTGGCATGAATGCTGTTTATGGCATGACAGGTTACGGGACAGCGCCTTATGCTGCCGGAGGTTTTCCTTTTGCAGCGGCAATTCTGCTTGGCGATGACGATCACAGTGGAACGCTGCAGTCGCTTGGTCTTGAAAATGAAGAAGTTCGATTGTGCAGTGATGCTCTGCAAAGCGGTTCATTAATCGTTATTGTTGAAACTCTGGAAAGCAAATCGTTGTTTGACAAGGATGGCGGTCCGGATTTGTCACGGCTGGGGGCGGCAGAAGCTGTTTTTCGCGCCTGCAATGCCTCTAGCGTTATTGCTGGCGAATAGCTGCTGGTTACATCAGAAAGATAAATATAAAGAAGTCTCACTTATCGCGCAGAAGCCATTTTTGCCGATAGGTGAGGCTTTTTAATTATGTATATAAGCCGTCCGACGGACGGCAGCCGCAATGAAAAGTTGTATCATTTATGTTGTTGATTATACATTTGCTAAGGATTTGCGATCCAGCTTTACGATTTCAGTTAAGGGATGCTCTTCGCCGATAATAAGATCACGCAGCAAATGGGATGCAAGCATGCTGTATACGGTACCGTTGCCGCCATAACCTAAGCAATAATAAACATTTTTCCAAGCGGGATCAGCACCTATAAAGGGCAAGCCGTCACGCGATTCTCCGAAGGTGGCGCACCATTGATAGGCAATGGGAGCCTGCAGCTCGGGAAATAAAGCCTTTAGCTGGCTGTGCAGCTTATCGCTGTGTTTCCTAAGTTCTTTATCGCTGTGAGTGGGCTTTTCAGTATGCTCATCCAAGCCGCCGACAACGACGCGGCCGTCAATAGTCGTTCGCATATACAAATAGGGACGGGCAGTTTCCCATACGAGAAAGCGTTCGTGCCAGCTTTGAAGACTTGGCTGAACTTCAGTGACAAGTGCAAAGGAGCGATTCAGCTCTGCTTTGATCAGCTTGCCGCGAAGCTCTTCAGGCTCATACCCTACAGCATAAACAACATGATCTGCTTCAATCTCATAACCGTCAGCGGTTTTTAGAAGATGGAGGCCGCTTGGCAGCGTTTCATGTGCTACGACATCGGTTTGCTCATAAATCTCAAGCCCAGCTTCAGCAGCATCGTTTGCTACACCGTTTACGAACTGATAAGGATTTACCTCTGCGTCGCCGTGTGCAACGATCGCACCTGGCTTCTGAAACGGAAAATGTTTGGCGATGTCGCTCGGGGACCAGAATTCGACTTCAAGTCCACAAGCCTTTAAAGCCTCATATTCCCTTTTGAGTTTAGGAAGCTCCTGCTCCGAAGAGGCATAATACAGGCTGTTTCTTCTAATCAATCCTACATCGATAGAAAGGGAGATAGCTGTTTTTTCGAGCATTTGGACTGCATCTCTACACGCTTTATAGAAGATTTGGGCATCCCGCTCCCCGATTTGGTCGATGAGGTCACAAAGCATAATATCGTTGCAAAATTGCAGGAGGCCTGTATTGGCTGAGGTGCTTCCGCCGGCTACCTGTCCCCGTTCAAGCATAATGGTGGAAAGGCCGCTTTTATTGAAAACAGAAGAACAGATCGTACCTGACATCCCGCCTCCTATAACAGCCACTTGTGTTTTTTTGTTTTGCCGCAAGGGCGCATACACCTTGGGATTGTTTAATGTAACCGGCCAATATAAGTTACCGGTGTGCAGCTCTTTCATAGAACATCACTCCCTACGATAGTATTACCCGAATTTACGAATATGAAGCGATCGGGAGCTGATACTAACAAGAGGATGGATATTCAGCTGAACGGCGCTGCTTAGTCACCTAAATTCCGCATCGCCATGCGGTATGCTGTAGGAGATTGGCCATGAAGCCGGCGGAATTGTTTGGAGAAGTACAGAGCATCCTGTAGACCGACTGATGCGGAAATTTGTTCGATGGTCAGCTCTGGCCGTTCCCTCAGCATGCGGCGTGCTTYATCGATTCGGAGCTTGAGCAGGAAAGTAACGGGAGATACGCCAATGCGCTGCTTGAACAAACGGGACAAGTACGCTCTATTGTAGCCAAGCGATTCCGCCATTTGTTCAATGGAGACCGGATGGGCATACTGCGTTGATAAGTAATGGATGACTTGTTGAAGCAAATGATCGCCTTCTGCTTGGGAGGTACGGATTTCATTGCCGTTCTGGCTATTGAGCGCGCTTTTGTACTCGGCAAGGAGCAAATGCAAATAACCTACGGCTCTCATATCAGACGCAGCGCCTCCMCGCCTAAAGGTATCATAGATTTGACGAAACAATGCAGCGGCTCGCCGCTTATCTGGCGTAAACACTACCTGCTGCTCGGCTGTTAAGCCAGCGGTTGCAACAAGATCGGCGGACAATGTTCCATGAAATGCGACCCAGCGATATTTCCATGGCGTGTCACCGTCAGATTCATAACTGATTAATTGTTCCGGCTCAATTAAGAACGTATGCCCTGCACGAAGCTCATGCTTAACCTCATCACAAATAAAGATGCCCTTTCCTTCCAGTACGATGTGCATCAAATAGAAGTCATAAACCTTGGGACCAAGCCGGTGGTACGGCTTCGTTTGGCTCTCGCCAGCAAACAATACATTGAGTGGGGAGTTTTTGCCATCACTGATAACGGGATTGGAGGCTACGGTATACATATCCTGCTGCATTTTACTTTACACCTGCTTTACAGTGGAATGCGAAGATAAACAATTGTAGAGTTTATAATATCATAGCATGTCCGATGTTTATGCGAGAAGTCACATTAATCCATATAAAAAGCACTTGCCGCCATTTAGTTTTACTGCTGCTTCCCGTATACTAAAGTTGTTATCCAAACATACAAAATCGATATAAAAAGGAACGTGATAGCAAATGGCAAACATTGAAGCGCTAACACAGCAGTTCATACAACAATACGGCGGAGACGCAAGCGACATCGCTGTATTTCATGCTCCAGGCCGCGTAAACTTGATCGGTGAGCATACAGATTACAACGGCGGCTACGTATTCCCAGCTGCACTAACTTTCGGAACGACGCTTCTTATCCGCAAACGCCCAGATCATCATCTTGGTCTAGCGACAACAAACTTCCCAGCGTCAAAAAGCTTCTCGCTCGACACGATTGTGTATGACGAGGCTGACGACTGGATGAACTATCCTAAAGGAATTGTTCATGAGCTTTTGCAAGCAGGCGTGAAATTCTCCAGCGGCTACGACTTGCTGTATCATGGCGAAATTCCAAATGGTGCTGGACTTTCCTCCTCTGCATCCATTGAGGTCGTAACAGCTTTTGCACTGCAAACTCTTGAGGGACTTCCAACTGATAAAGTGAAAATCGCATTGCTGTCACAAAAATCCGAAAACGAGTTTAATGGCGTGCAATGCGGCATCATGGACCAATTCGCGGTTGCAAACGGCAAAAAGGACCATGCCATCCTGCTCATGTGCGATACGCTTGAATATGATCTCATTCCATTTGATTCCGGCAGCTATAAGCTGGTAATAGGCAATACGAACAAACGCCGCGGCTTGGTTGACTCCGCTTATAATGAGCGCCGCGCACAATGCGAGCAGGCGGTACAGGATCTTAAAGCAGCATTCCCTGAGCTTACGCTTCTTGGACAGATTAATCTGGAGCAATTTAACTCTGCAAAACATCTGATCAAGGATGAAACAGTTCGCAAACGCGCACAGCATGTGGTAGAAGAAATCGACCGTGTACTGCAATCAATCAAAGCATTGAAAGCAAACGATCTTGCGCAGTTTGGACAATTAATGAACGGCTCACACGATTCGCTGCGCGATCTTTACGAAGTAACGGGTGCTGAGCTGGATGCCATGGTTGCGGCTGCTCGCCTCGTACCAGGCGTACTAGGTTCGCGTATGACGGGCGCAGGCTTCGGCGGATGTACGGTTTCGCTCGTTCACGAAGACAGCGTTGAAGCGTTCCAAGCAGAGGTAGGCCGCAAGTATAATGAAGCAACAGGCTTAACTGCTGACTTCTATGTATGCACAATCGGAAATGGCGTAGAGCGCCTAGTATAAATAGCATGATCATGCGACACCAAATGGAGAGGGGAAATGAATCATGGCAGTATTAGTAACTGGAGGGGCTGGCTACATCGGCTCGCATGCAGTAGCGGCATTGCAGGAACGCGGCGAGGAAATCGTTATCGTCGACAACTTGCAGCAGGGTCACCGCAAGGCTTTGCTTGGAGGCAAGCTGTATGAGGGTGATCTTCGCGATGCAGCTTTCATGGATACCGTCTTTAAGGAAAATGAAATCGATGCAGTGATCCATTTTGCAGCGAATTCGCTTGTTGGCGAAAGCATGAAGGATCCGGGCAAATATTATCACAATAACKTATTTGGTACGCTTTGCCTGCTTGAGAAAATGAATGAATACAATGTTCGTAAAATCGTATTCTCTTCGACAGCTGCTACTTACGGCGAACCGGAGAACGTGCCGATCGACGAGTACGATCGCACGCTTCCGACGAATGCTTATGGCGAAACGAAGCTTGCGATGGAAAAAATGATGAAATGGTTCGATGTTGCTCATAACATCAAATTTGTTTCGCTTCGTTACTTCAATGCGGCGGGCGCTCATGAGAGCGGGAAAATCGGCGAGGACCATAGCCCGGAAACCCATTTGATTCCTATCGTGCTCCAAGCAGCGCTTGGTCAACGTCCTCATATTTCGGTATTTGGAGAAGACTATGAGACGCCAGACGGTACGTGTGTCCGTGATTACATTCATGTAAGCGACCTTGCCGATGCCCATGTGCTTGCAGTGGATCGTCTTCGCAGCGGAGCTGAAAGCTCTGTATACAATTTAGGCAACGGAACAGGCTTTTCTGTCAAACAAGTTATTGAAATTGCGCGCACAGTGACTGGCAAAGAAATCCCTGCTGTGTTCGAAGCTCGCCGTGCGGGCGACCCTGCTATTCTCGTAGCTTCATCAGATCGTGCTCGCAAGGAGCTGGGCTGGAATCCGAAGCGGGATAAGCTTGAAGACATTATCAAAAGCGCTTGGAGCTGGCATGAAGCGAATCCAAATGGATACAACGACTAGGATTGACGCTTAAAGGAAAGGAGCTGCATCACCTTGGAAACCAAACAACAAGCAACATCAGCAAACGATGCGCTGATTCTTATAGAACGCTTGCTGCAATTTGGATTGCAGCGCAATCTGCTGAACGATCAGCTTGATACGCATGCAGCGAGAAACGAACTGCTTGATCTCTTTCACTTTACTGAGCCTTTTGAAGGCCAAGTGCCGGAGGAGCGACTCGAAAGCGCAGTACCGCTTCTGGAGCCGCTGCTTGACTATGGTTACGCAATCGGACTCATTCCAGATAATACGACGACATATCGCGATTTGCTTGATGCTCGCATTATGGGCTTCTTGCTGCCGCGTCCTTCTGAAGCCAGCGCTGCATTTCAGCGTTTGGCGAAGGAGCAGGGGCTAAAAGCAGCTACGGACGCATTCTACAACCTGAGCATCGATTCGAACTACATTCGGATGGACCGCATTCGCAAAAACCTTTATTGGCTGCACGAGACAGAATTCGGAAATCTTGAGATTACGATTAATCTCTCGAAGCCCGAGAAAGATCCGAAGGAGATTGCGCTGCTCAAAACGATGCCGCAGGCGAAATATCCGAAGTGCTTGCTCTGCGTAGAAAACGTTGGCTATGCTGGCCGTCCTGATCATCCGGCTCGTCAAAACCTGCGTGTCCTGCCGCTCACGCTGCAAGAAGAGCAGTGGTATCTGCAATATTCACCGTATGTTTATTACAATGAGCACAGCATCATTTTCAAAGGCGCACATGAGCCGATGGTTATTTCGCATTCTTCATTCGCGAGACTGCTCGACTTCGTGGAATTGTTTCCGCATTATTTCATTGGCTCGAACGCTGATTTGCCGATAGTCGGCGGATCGATTCTAAGCCATGATCATTTCCAAGGCGGCCGCCATGTGTTTCCGATGGAAGCTGCATCAACAGATACGCTGTTTACTGACCCTAAGCTGCCAGGCTTGCGCTTTGGCATCGTGAACTGGCCGATGTCAGTCGTTCGGGTTAACGGGACGTCCAAAGCGGATGTTCATCGTGCAGCTTGCCATATTCTCGTTGAATGGCGTAATTATAGCGATGAGGCTGTAGATGTGCTGGCATTTACGAAGCAGGCCGATGGTACAAATACTCCGCATAACACGATTACGCCTATTGCACGTCTACGGGACAATGGCGAGTATGAGATTGATCTAGTGCTTCGCAACAATCGCACGAGCGAAGAGCATCCGGACGGTATTTTCCATCCGCATCAGCATTTGCATCATGTGAAGAAAGAAAATATCGGCTTGATCGAAGTCATGGGACTTGCAGTACTGCCAGGACGCTTGAAGGATGAACTGGAGCAAATTGCAGCTTATTTGTCAGGGGCATCAGCTGCTGTTCCAGAAGAGCTTCATGCGGACTCTCATCCGCTCCATAAGCATGCAGAGTGGCTGCTAGCTCTAATCGATCGTTTTGGATCTTCAAATACTGCTGAACAAGCGAAAAAAATCGTTGAAGCTGAAACGGGCAGCAAGTTTCTAGAGGTGTTGAAGGACGCAGGCGTATACAAGCGCACAGCTGATGGCGCCGCAGCCTTCGAACGTTTCTTAACGTCTATAGGGCTCCAAAGAGCATAAAATTATAAAACCTTTATCCACGCGGGCCACTAGCGATTGGATGGAGGTTTTTTGTTATCAAGCTTAAAAATGAAGCAATTTATATAATGTTTTATAATCATGCATTGTGAAATTATATTAATTTGTAAAGTGACAAAATTTATGGTATTTTTTATAGAATAAACAAACCTTTTTGAATTATATTTGTTTTATCCCGTCCAAGAGCAGCTCATAACGAGAACGAATGCTGGCGGAGAGCGCGGCTGGACCGGGCAGTCTGCTTTCGCGGAGCGCAAGCTTCCGTCGGATAGCTTCGATTACCATTTAAATACGACGCTAAGCGGACCTGCACTTGCAGACAAGCTGGAGCGAATCGCACATTTTCTAAAAGGCGAGCACAAAGAAGTATCAATAAAGCTGTCTATAGAAGCTGCGGAAATAGAAGTGGAAGAGCTGGAGTAAATACTGAATGAACAATAAAAAGAACCGAGTTCGGCGAAGTTGCCTGGCTCGGTTCTTCTTTTGTAGAAAAATGAAAATAAATGTCTGATACTGGAATATTATGTTTGTAAATAGTTTATTGCAAACGCAGCTTTCCAAGCTCGGAAACGAGCGCTTCTACCTCGCTGATGCTGAATTTCTCTTTTGAAGCGACTACTTCGTACAGATCTTTTATATCCTCATATTTATTGAGATCAAAGTTAGATGCCTGCATCGCTGCAGCGGAAGCCATTTTCAGCTTTGTTTTGATAACTTCAATCATAAACGCTACATTTTCTTGCGTTTGTAAGTCTAAATTCGTCATGGAGTGCCTCCTAAAGTTTTTGCGAGCCGAATTCGGCTTCGGAAATGGGCTTGTTCGAACGTTTTGCAATGCTGCAATTGTAACATGTTTCAAACGAGAATGACCACAAATTGAACAGTATCATAAAATTGGATACAATTGAACAAGATACGATTGGCAATCGAAGACAGGGCAGGTGCAATACGACGGAACAGCTAACGAGCAGTGAATTGGAGTCCTTTTTTTGTGCCATTGCAAATAAGTATATGAATCGCAGCGGCATTGTATTTGTATGTATAGGCAGTGATCGTTCCACAGGGGACTCTCTTGGTCCATTAGTGGGAACGATGCTTAAGGAGAGAGGTTGGCCGAATGTCATTGGAACATTAGACAAGCCATGTGATGCGCATGCGGTTCAGCAAGCCGCTCAGTCGCTGCATAAAGATGACGTTGTCATTGCCATTGATGCATGCCTTGGCAAACCAACCTCCATCGGCCGTTTTATTTTGCACGAAGGACCGCTTGAGCCAGGAAAGGCAATCGGCCGCAGACTTCCAGCAATTGGGCATTATAGTATTGCAGGCGTAGTAAATGCTAACGGACCCAAGGCTTACTGGATGCTGCAAACGACTTCACTTTACCAAGTGATGCGTATGGCAAGCGAGATCGCGTGCGCGGTAGATTCAGCTTGGGGCCAGCATTCGGATAGCTTGTCATATGTTAATCAAGCATTACAAATTCCATCCGTGTAGAGGAGCATGAACAAATGACAAATGAAAATAGCAAAGAAGTATACTCAATCGCACAGCGTAAGCTTTTTTTGAATAACGGATTGGAGCTTGCATATTATGATTCCCATCCGGATGACGGAGGCGCGGCGGATGGCATTAGCGAGGTTGTCGTTTTGCTGCATGGCTACTGCGGAAGCTCTTCCTATTGGGAGCATATCTTGGATGGGCTAGAGCAATCTGTACGTATCATTGCGCCAGACGCACGCGGGCATGGAAGAAGCTCTGCGCCAAGTGATGAGGTTTATACGATGGAGTTGTATGCGGAGGATATTGCTGAGCTGCTTATCAAGCTGCAAATTCATAATGCAGTATTGCTTGGGCATTCCTTAGGGGGCTATATTACTCTTGCATTCGCTGAAAAATATGCGAAGAAGCTTTCTGGCTTTGGCCTGATCCATTCAACAGCGCTAGCAGATAGTGACGCTGCCAAAGAAAACCGTGATAAAGCAGCAGCGGCTCTCGAGCAAGATGGCGTGAAGACATTCGTTGATGGTCTTATTCCTAAGCTGTTTGCTCCCGATAATGTGGAGGCTTTGTCCGCTGAGGTTGAGCAAGGAAAGAAAATAGGCTATGGCACATCCCTGCAAGGTGCAATCAGCACAGCAAAAGGAATGAAGGCACGTCCAAACCGGACGCAGGTAATCGAGCAATCTGAGCTGCCAGTACTTCTTGTTGCAGGGGTGTCAGATAAGGTTATTCCGGTGGAAAGTGTTTTTGCAGCATCAAACGGCTGGGCCGTGAAAGTGGAGCTTGGCAGCGCAGGTCATATGGGAATGATCGAAGAGCCGAAGCAATTGATCAATGCTATTCTTAGCTTTGTAAAGAATAAGCAGCAGTAGATTGGCGAGAGGGGGAACCAGATGTTTCAGCGCGATTATTTCATGCGAATGATTGAGCAAATGACAGAAGCAGTCGGTCAAATTATGAATTTGAGGCGAGAGCGCAAGCACGAGGAGGCTTTGCTCTACATCGATGAGCTTCTTGATACAAAGTTTAGGCTAAGCAGCAAGCTTATTCGTTCCCTTTCGGATGAAGACTTACTGAAAATGATGACGACGAACGGGATATTGGAAACGGATCATTTGCAAGCCATCGCTCTTCTGATGAAGCAGGAAGCTGAATTGACTGCCGACTTGGGACGCGAGGATGAGAGCTTCATCGCGTATGTGAAGTCGCTGCATTTGTTTCTAAGATTGTCGCTAGTAGATGCGGCACCAACGATTACCGAGCCCCGCGAACAAATAAAGGAGCTGCTTGAGCGGCTGAAGCCTTATGAATTGCCCCTAGCAACGAAACGTTTGTTAATGGAATGGCTTGAAGCAGAAGGGCGTTATGACGCTGTTGAAAATATGATGCATGAGCTGCTTGAAGATAACGCGCTGACGAACGAGGAAGCAGAAGCAGCCTATAAACGAATATTGTTACAACCAGACGAACGGCTTGAAGCGGGAGGGCTGCCGCGCGAGGAGATAGAGCAGGGAATTGAAGACCTTGCCAAGCAGCAAACAGACGATATAGCATAAGCGTACGTATAATGAGCTTAGCTTCAAAACTGATTTAGGAGTGATTGGACAGCATGACGGAACAATGGCAGCAAGAAATTACGAAATGGATCACTGGCAAAGAGCTGCTGCAGGCTACGCTTAGCCAGCCGAAGCGGAAGGACGGAACCGCAGCGCCTAAAACAATCATTCGTCCCATTGAGATGAAGAACGGCTTGTTTTATCAATTTGAATATCATTTTGCAAACAAGGTTACGCATGACAATGTTGCTGAGCCGCAAGCGGCTGAGCGAGTCATCGATTTGCTGCAGGAGAACTACCGTCAGGCGCTTGTAAAAACGAACGAGGCTGACGTTCAATTGCTCTTTAGCAAAAAAGGGAAAGCGGCTATTTTAAAGAAACCGCCAACTGGTGATTCGAGCAAAGCGAATTTGCAGCATAATCGGCAGAAACAGCGTATTTTGTCCGAGAGTCAAGCGGCCCCTTTTCTTGTTGAGCTTGGCATTATGACGCAGGAAGGGCTTGTCCACGCCAAAAAACAGGATAAATACAGACAAATCAATCGTTTTCTAGAGATGGTAACGGATGTGCTTGCGTATTTGCCAACGGACAGGGAAATTACGATCGTTGATTTTGGCTGCGGCAAATCTTATTTAACGTTTGCGCTTTACCATTTGCTTGCAGTGGAGCAGAAGAGGAATATTAACATTATTGGACTTGACTTGAAAGCCGATGTCATTGCTTTCTGTTCGGAACTTGCGGAGAAGCTGGGTTATGACAAGCTTAAGTTTCTCGTAGGTGACATTGCTGAATATGAAGAGCTGCAAGCTGCTGATATGGTTGTCACTCTGCATGCATGCGACACGGCTACGGATGCTGCGCTTGCCAAAGCTGTTAATTGGGGAGCCTCCGTTATTATGTCGGTACCTTGCTGCCAGCATGAGCTGTTCAAGCAGGTAAAGAGTGATGTTTTATCTCCGTTACTCTCTCAAGGCCTGCTGAAGGAGCGTTTTTCCGCACTCGCCACGGATGCCGCAAGAGGAACTTTGCTGGAGGTTTTGGGGTATAAGGTTTCGATGCTGGAATTTGTAGATCCAAAGCATACGCCAAAAAATCTGCTCATTCGCGCGGTCCGTTCAGAGCAGCATGGGCTTTCTATGAAAAAATGGGAAGAGTATGAGCAATTTCGTCAGTTTCTGAACATTTCCCCGTCGCTGGAGCATATGCTTTCCGAACGATGGCCTAATCATATCTCCAAATAATATTGCTTATTGGCGAATGTTACACTTTGAATTTTTTGAGGGTAAGCAATTGTCGATAGTATTAACATTTGCTACAATGGAAGAAGATGGCTATCAAATGAATGGGTGAACCGTATTGGAATGGATGATCTGGCTAGACTTTAGTATGTTTCTAGTGCTGCTCGGCTTGTTTTTCTACGTGTTTGCCTCCAGCAACGTTACGATTTTGCATCGTATGTATTTGACTTTGCATGTCGTTTTTATGTGTTGGACGCTTTTTCAATTTGCGTCCCAGACGACAACTTCTGCGCTCTTTAGACTATTTTACGTTTCCATATCGTATGTAGGGCTTTCTCTGCTTGGAATTGGATGGTTCGTATTCATCGTATATCTCACCGGCCAGTCGTATGTTATACGAAAGAGCCGGTTGTTCATTTTAGCGATGCCCGCGCTTATTTCTGTAGCTGTGGTTATCATTAACCCAAATGGCATGTTTCTACGAATTAACGATCAGCTAAGTCCGCTCAAGCAGCTAGAGCAAGGGCCGTTGTACTGGATTATGATTACGCAATTAATTGTTTATGTAACCGTTTCTTTTGTTATTATGTTCTACAAGCTGCGCGGCGAAAATTCGGTACGGCAGCGCACATTAATCAAAACCGCAATAAACGGTATGTTTGTACTCGTTTCGTTTGCTATAACAGATTTATTTATCAATGTTCTATTAATTGAAAAAATGAATCAATATATTCCGCTTATTTCAGTAGGAATGGCTGTTGCCGCTGTTTATTTGGTACATGCCATTAGACGGAACAAAGTACTCGATATTATTCAAACCGTACAAAGAGATGTAATGAATACGATGTCGATGGGTATTATCGTGCTCGATGAGAACGATATCATTATTGATGTAAATAAAGTAATAAAGCCGATTCTGAGGCTGCGCATTGGCGACAAGTTTAATTCCGCTCATCTAGGACCGCAATTTAAAGGCGAGGTTACTAGAGATATTGCTGCTTTTTTTGAAGAGCAGAATAAGCGTCCGATGGACAGGCTTGAGATGGAAATTGCAATTCAGCATGACAAGCATAGGCATATTATCGTACAGTCTGCGCCTATATTGAACAATAAGAAGACATTGGTAGGCAGAGTACTGACCTTCCAAGATGTGACGGAGCTTCGCCTGCTAGTCGAAGAAACGAATGTTCAGAACGAGCTGCTTCAAGATCGAAATCGCGATCTGCTTATTATGCAGGACGAGCTGTTTCAAGCGAATAAGAAGCTTGAGCATATGGCGATTACTGACGGTTTGACCGGCTGCTATAATCGGCGTTACTTGCTCCATCAATTGGAGCAAGAAGTGATTGCTAATATTCGTTATGGCATACCCTTCTCTATATTTTTATTTGACCTCGATCATTTTAAATTGATTAACGATAAATATGGCCACTTAATTGGTGATGAGGTGCTTTGCGGTACGGTTGATGCCGTTAGAGGAGTTCTGCGATTTACGGATATATTAGCTCGTTATGGCGGAGAAGAATTTACGGTGTATTTGCCGCATACCAACCGAGACCAAGCCGATCAGATAGCGGAGATTCTTATGGAATCGGTTGAGCAAAATAAAATAAACACGGGAACCTCTGAGGAGCCGGTATCGGTAACGATAAGCATGGGCGTAATCTCTATTGAACATGTTGACCCAACCGATTTAGTAGATCCAAAAGCTTTCTTAAGAGAGTTGCTTGCACAGGCAGATGCCGCATTATATGAGGCCAAGTATAATGGACGTAATCGGATTGTTAAACGAAAATTAGCCTAGCAGCCTGAACAATATGTTTAGGCTTTTTCGTGTTTGCTGCATAGTCAGTTGGACATAGTTCTGATAAAATGGATTTGATCCGGTTACAATCGCTAAACTATCAAAGGCGGGAACTAATCTAATGAGAAAAACGCAGATTGGAATGGTCAAGCCGGGAGACAAGGTGGCTAAACCCATTTTTCAAGAAAACGGCAACGTGCTTCTAGGAGAAGGGGTTGAATTGAATGATCGTTACATCGATCGATTGCGGAACTTAGGCATCGATTTTCTATTCATAGAGGATGGGTTGACGGAGGATCTGATTCCTGAAGATACGATCCGTGATGAAACGCGTAAGCAAGCGGTCGATACTATTTACAAAACGATGAACTCCTTCAAAGACCAGACCGTAACAAAAGGGCGAACGATCGCACCGGATATGGGCCGCAATTTTCGGGCGGTATTCGGCCAAATTATGCAGGATTTATCCTCAAGACCAAACATGCTGGTTAATTTAACGAGCATTCATGCCATGGAAGGTTATTTATTTCAGCATTCCTTTAACGTGGCTGTGCTTTCAGGCATTATGGGCATGGCAAAGGGCTTTAATCGCAATCAGCTTGAAGAGCTTGGCATTGGCGCGCTGCTCTTCGATATTGGTATGACAAAGGTGCCGCCAAAGCTGCTGGCTCATACCGGCGGTTTATCGCTGGCGGAACGTGAAGTCATCAAAAGCCATGCGAAGGACGGGTTCGATATATTACGCAAGTATCACGATATATCTATCGTTTCTGCACACTGCGCGCTTCAGCATCATGAACGATTTAACGGATCAGGTTACCCGCGCGGGCTCAAGGAAAGTGAGATTCATATGTACGCTCAAATCGTAGGATTAGCGGACACTTTTGATGCATTAACTTCACCAAGACCTTATCGCAAACGGTACACGGCAAGCGAAGCGATTGAGTTTTTATTTGCTGCCGGCGGCACCTTTTTTGATCTGGACTTGATTAAGCTGTTCTGTCGGCATATATCAATATATCCAGTTTCGACTTCGCTTTTGCTTAGCACTGGTCAAGTTGGTGTCGTTTCAGAAAATACGGAGCTCGCTGTCCATCGTCCCCGTATACGAATTATTATGGAGCCAGACGGCACAATGCCGGCATCGCCTTATGAGATTGAGCTCAAGAACGAGCTTCATATTACAATCGTAAAGGAGTTGTAATTATTTTTTGTAGGAAATAGGCGCTATGTCTTTCGCGCTTACTTGAATATTAAACACGGATAGAAACCTTCTCTTAGAGGCAAATTGCTGCTAAAGTGGAAGGTTTCTTTTTTTGCAATAATGACAGAGTTGCTTTATATCTGGTACTTTTTAAGGTAAAATAATGAGAAATAGAGCTAATAGGGGGATGTGCGTACATTTATGGGATCATTACAGCACCACAAACTGTCCAAGCTCGAAGTGTTGCGAAGAGTGCTGTTTATTACACTAGGCGCTGCGCTCGTCTCAGTTGGGCTGGAAATCTTTCTAGTACCAAATCATATTATTGATGGTGGTATTGTCGGCATATCGATCATGGCCTCCTATTTAACGAAAGTGCCGCTTGGTCTTTTTCTCTTTCTTCTTAATCTTCCATTTTTGTTCCTTGGTTACAAGCAAATCGGCAAAACCTTTGCAATATCGACGCTGTACGGCGTTTCGGTCATGTCGCTAGGAACGTTTTTGCTTCATCCCGTACCGCCTCTTACGGTAGAGCCTTTTCTAGCTGCTATATTCGGCGGTGTCATTTTGGGCATTGGCGTTGGCATGGTTATTCGGTTTGGCGGATCGCTCGATGGTACCGAAATTGTTGCGATCGTGTTTAATAAGCGTATTCCTCTTTCGGTTGGCGAGACCGTTATGTTTTTCAACTTATTCATTCTCGGCAGTGCAGGCTTCGTGTTTGGCTGGGATCGGGCGATGTATTCGCTTATCGCGTATTATATTGCTTATAAATTGATTGATATTACGATCGAGGGCTTCGATGAATCCAAAGCGGTGTGGATCATTAGCGATGAAGCGAAGGAAATCGGCGCAGCGATTATGAGCCGTTTAGGACGCGGAGTTACTTACCTGCATGGCGAAGGCGGCTTTACTGGCGGCAGCAAACGCGTTATTTTTTGTGTCATTACGCGGCTTGAAGAGGCGAAGATGAAGTCGATTGTTCATGAGCTTGACCCTGTGGCGTTTCTTGCCGTCGGCAATATTCACGATGTGAAGGGCGGACGGTTTAAGAAACGGGATATTCACTAATGATGGTAGTAGTCAGTTTCTAAGAAATGCGCGGCCGATTTGGCTTGCACAGATCGGCCCACTTTTGCTTTGAGATGAAGGAGACCAGCAATTTGGATGAGTTTGCGAGTATTCATCATTGGACGGCAGGCATGCAAGGAAGTGCTTGGCAGCGCGAGCGCGGCGTGGTTATAGGGATAGGCGATGATACCGCCGTAGTTGATCCCGCTTCTGCTGCGGATGGCATTGCTGCTCCAAAGCGGATACTGCTGGCCGTCGACACGATGGTGGAGACGGTACACTTCAAGCCGTCGACGATGCGGGACGAGGATGTCGGCTATAAGGCGCTTGCCGCCAACATTAGCGATATTGCCGCGATGGGAGGCGTGCCTTTGCATGCGCTCGTCTCGGTCAGCGTGCCGCCATCGTATACGCCGGAGCGAATGCGGAGGTTGTATGATGGGCTGTACGAGTGCGCCGAGCGCTACGGGGTTGCCATTGTAGGCGGCGATACGACGTCGGCGCCGGAGCATTTGGTTGTCGCTGTAACGGTGGTTGGCACCGTGGAAGCAGGGCGTGAGCTGTGTCGCTCGGGCGCAAAGCCGGGCGATGCAGTGTTTGTGACCGGCGCCGTAGGCATGTCGGCGGCGGGATTGCATGCGCTCCTTGCAGAGGAGGAGCGCGTGGTGCTGCAGCCCGCGGATTTCAGCGCGGGTAGGGAAGGTTTGCTAGTGCAGGCGCATCAGCGGCCAAATCCTTCAGTGCGTGCGGGAAGGCTGCTGCTTGAGCATGGGAGCTGTCGTTCACTTAATGATGTAAGCGACGGCCTGGCGAGCGAAGCATGGGAAATTGCTGAAGCGTCGGGGCTTCGCCTCGTGCTTTATGAGAAGCTTCTGCCAAAGAGCGGCAGCTTGGCCGCTTACGCTTCAAGTGCAGGAATAGATCCGCTGGAATGGATGCTGTATGGCGGAGAAGATTACGTCTTGCTAGGCACGATGGCACCAGAACATGCGGAAGCGATGCGAGCAGCTTTTCATCAAGAAGGTATTCCTTTTTTTATTATTGGAGAAACCGAGATGGGTGAGCCCGCTGTTGAGCTCATTCGACATGATCAAGCTTTTAAGGAAAAAGAGTCGCTGCCTCATTTGGAGAAGAGAGTTTTGCTTAAGAAACGCGGATATAATCATTTTTCGACATGAACGGGTGAATAGCATGCAACAACAGATAAGCCATGCCACTTGGCTGGCACAAACGGAACAAAACACTGTAACGCTAGCCGAACAGCTTGCAGCTTGGGTAAAACCAGGTACATTGCTTGCATTGGATGGTGATCTGGGCGCGGGAAAAACTAGATTTTCACAAGCTTTTGCAGGCGCAATCGGTGTGAGAGGCATTGTGAATAGTCCGACTTTTACAATTATTAAAGAATATGAAGGGAATCAGCTTCCCTTTTATCATATGGATGTCTACAGGCTGTCGCTGGAGGAAGCGGATGAGCTTGGTTTGGATGATTATTTTTATGGCGATGGCGTAACGATTGTGGAATGGGCTAGCTTGATCAAGGAGCTGCTGCCAACTGAGAGGTTGGAGCTGTATATTGAGCATCTTGGCGATGAAGCACGGCGCATACAATTGACCGGCTATGGTGAAATTTACGCAGGCTGGTGTGAAGCTTTAAGCAAGTTAGGAGCAGACAGATGAGTAATGAGCAGAGAAATCAAACGGGACCGATACTCGCTTTAGATACGTCCACGGCGTCGATGGCAGCTGCTATCGTTAGCGGTCATGAGGTGCTTGCGGAAATTCAAACGTTAGCGGAAAGAAACCATTCTGTACACGTTGTGACGCATATTCAAGAAATGCTGCGAAAAAGCGGCCTTGCTACTACGGACATCGAGGCGATTGCGGTTGGGAATGGACCAGGATCATATACAGGAATGCGTATCGCGATCTCTGTAGCAAAAACGTTGGCATGGGTATGGAACAAGCCGCTGGTGAGCGTGTCCAGCTTGGAGGCCATAGCATATGGCGCTTGGCATCAGCAGGTGAGCGGAATTGCGGAGCTGGAGAAAATGCATAATGGCGAGCATTGGGTATTTCCGATTATGGATGCAAGGCGCGGTCAGGTGTATACATCGGCTTTCTTGATGACGGATGCATCTGAATGGACTCGCTGGCTGGATGATGGCGTTCGTATTATGAAGGATTTTGTAGATCAGCTTGAGCAGCGATTAGCGAATTTGCCGGCTGGAAGCATACGGAGCATCTCACTTGTCGGCGACCTGTCGCTTCACGAAGAAAGCGCGATGCGCTTGAAGCAGATTGGCGAGGCAGCAGGCGTTATCGTTCAGCTTCAACCCTTTATCCAAGAGGGCAAATGGATAGCAGAGCTTGGCCTCAAAAGACTGCAGTCAGGTCTAATAGAAGATCCGCATACTCTTATTCCTAACTACACTCAGCTAACTGAGGCTGAGGTCGTATGGAAGGCAAAGCAGGCAGGTGAAGCTAAGGCATGAAATTAGAAGTGAACAAACTCATTTTTCGAGCGATGACTATGGCAGACATACCCGCTATCGTTGCGATTGAACAGGAAGCCTTTACGAGTCCATGGACTGTGGAAGCATTCACGAATGAGCTCATGAACAACTTATTTGCTCGCTATATGATTATGGAATATGAGGAACAAATAATAGGCTACGGCGGCATGTGGGTTATTATGGACGAAGCGCATGTAACGAATATTGCGGTACGCTCAGATTATCGCGGGCAAGGTTTAGGAAACTGCTTGCTTAATGAGCTGCAGCGGACGGCAGTTTTCTTTGGCGCGGTAAAGATGACGCTAGAGGTTCGTCCCTCCAATGAAATTGCGCAAAACCTTTATCGGAAATACGGTTTTGAGCCTGCCGGCATACGCCCGCGGTACTACTCGGACAACAATGAAGACGCGCTTATAATGTGGGCTGAGCTAGACAAAGAGCGGTTGAAGGTAAGGGAGCAATGAATGTGAATCAATCGAAACAGGCAGTGAATGAACAGCCAATGAATGATCTTGTTTTGGCGATTGAAACGAGCTGCGACGAAACGTCAGCGGCGGTTATTCGCGGTGGAAAACATATTTTATCGAATGTCGTGTCCAGCCAAATTGAAATACATGAACGATATGGCGGTGTAGTTCCCGAGATTGCATCGCGTAAACATGTAGAGTCGATTACATTGATAATAGAACAGGCTGTCAAGGAATCAGGGCTGACGCTAAAGGATATGTCAGCTATCGCAGTCACACAAGGTCCCGGTCTTGTAGGGGCTTTGCTCGTAGGTATTGTAGCGGCCAAAAGCCTGTCTATGGCATTAGATATTCCATTGATCGGTACGCATCATATTGCAGGTCATATTTATGCAAATGAGCTCGTTCATGACATTATATATCCATGTATGGCGCTAGTTGTTTCGGGGGGCCATACAGAGTTAGTGCTGTTAAAAAGTGAAGGTGATTTCCAAGTTGTTGGCCGTACTAGGGATGACGCAGTCGGTGAAGCATATGACAAGGTAGCGCGTGCGCTGCACTTGCCTTACCCAGGAGGGCCGCATATCGACAAGCTTGCAGTCGAAGCAGACGAATCGATTACTTTGCCTCGTGCATGGCTGGAACCGGATAGCTATGATTTTAGCTTTAGCGGCTTGAAATCGGCAGTACTAGCGGTTATTAATCAGACGAGAATGAAAGGTTTAGTCCTGAATGAGGCGGCACTTGCTCGCGGATTCCAAGAGTCAGTCACTGAGGTGCTCGTCACAAAAGCTCTGCGCGCAGTCAAACAATATGGTGCGAAGCAGCTGCTGCTTTGTGGCGGCGTGGCAGCGAATAAGGGCTTGAGGGCAGCTTTAAGTGCAAAGTGCGTGTCAGAACGTGTGCCTCTGCTTATACCGCCGAATTCGCTGTGTACAGATAATGCTGCAATGATTGGAGCAGCGGCTTATTTGAAGCTAAAACGGTCGCAATTCACAGATCTTGACATGAAAGCTGACCCTGGTTTATCGCTTGAGAGCTGGTCAGTGAGCAATATGCCACATTCGTTGGCTGAATAGGGGCTAATAAAAAATATTTTCAATTGGAATTGACAGACAATTTATTAGAGCATATAATAAGCAACAATACTTCAAACTTCAACTTCATACGTTACAAACGCAAAGAACAGGAATAGTAAAGCTTGTCCGGGAATGTCTGAAACGTCACTATGAATGTGCATCATTCATACGTCGTTATGACACAAGAGAGCTGCGGGATGGTGCAACGCAGTCGAAGGATGCTTGAAACTCGCCTGGGAGCGGAACAGTGGAAACGATGGCAGCATGAGTTCATGCTGATAGCCATGCAGGTACATTGTTACGGTTAACCACCGTAATCGGGTGCATGTGAGTCAACATCCGGAGTTGGCCATATGCTTAAGTTGGGCGTCCCTGCTCGTTTGCGAACGTATGGGTGTCAACAAGGGTGGTACCGCGCGGGTCATAATAACCTGTCGTCTCTTGATTCAAGAGATGACAGGTTTTTCTTGTTGTCTTGAAGTGAAGGATTTAACGATTTAATGAGCAGCAACAATCCATATAGAGTAAAAACGCAATGAACAGGAGCAGTAGAACAGTAGGCTGGCAAAACGAATTTCAAGATATGTTCATCAAAAGCAGATGAACGAATTGAAATCGTACAGAGAGCTGCGGGGTGGTGTGACGCAGTCGAAGCTGAGGTTTGAATCTCGCCTGGGAGCGGAACGTGGGAAGCAAGCTGTCATAAAAGACAGTTTTTGTCTACAACGTTACGGTTAGCCGCCGTCATCGGGCATTTAAGCGGGCTCGGTTCCCGCAGCAAGCTATTCAATATTGCCTTTTTTGCAAGGCAGCATTGTTTAAGCTTCTGCAGCAAGAATCGGTCAATTAGAGTGGTACCACGGCAGCGTAAGCGCGTCGTCTCTTACAAGG
>NZ_JBFTSN010000135.1:0-14644 GCF_056400045.1 Paenibacillus sp. 01L418 | reverse complement strand
GCGCTTGCCAACGATCCGAAGCTGCTGCTCGCCGATGAGCCAACAGGATCCCTTGATACGAACACATCGAATCAAGTACTCGATTTGTTCCGAGCTCTTAATCGATCGATCGGAATTACGATCGTAATTGTAACGCATGATCCGGAACTGGCTCGCAAGGTGGATCGGGTCGTCCAGATTCGGGATGGCAAAACGTCGGCAGAGATGATCCGCAAAGTCTCGTACGCTGATGAGCTGGCCATGTTGGATGCCGAAAGCGCTATGTTGGAGGCGGAGAGCCACACGGAATATGCGGTGCTGGATAAAGCGGGTCGCCTGCAAATTCCTTCCGGTTTCCTAGACACGGAAGGATTCAAAGAAATCAACAAGGTGCGGGTAGAAATGGAGGATGGCCGCATTGTCCTCTATCCGCGTTAGGAACGCACGAAAAGTTAACGTAGCAGCAATCTTAAAGATTATGACGTGATTGGGAAACCTCCTATACAAAAGCAAAAACCTCATTTCCCGCTATTAGGCGAGGATGAGGTTTTTTTGCTAGAAATGTCAGTCGATACTGCTATGCAAAAAAAATGTAAGCGGTTACGCGATAATGGAAAACATCTTACGATATTCGTTAGCACTTACACCGGTATACGCTTTGAACTTCTTATAGAACCAATCCATCTCCGAATATCCGATCTCATTCGCGATTTCGTACACCTTCATGTCCGTATTCTCAAGCAGCAGCTTTGCTTTCTCCATGCGCTGCTGCAGCAAATATTCATTGAAGGTCATATTTTCCTGATACTTGAATTTTTGACCTAAATACGAGCAATTGAAATGCAGACTGTTGGAAATTTGCTTCAAGGTAATATTTTGATGCAGCGATTCATCGACATATTCCTTGACCCTCTCGATGATATTAGGCTGAAGCTGGGCATCATTTTCCACAGGCGTCCATGATAGCGCTTTATTTTTATCGTTTACACAATCAAGCTCGCCTTTGACGGTCATAAGACATGAAGTCAACTCGACAGAAGAAACAGGATCTGGCAAATAATCATTTACTTGGTAATAGAGAGCCTTTCTGGCAAGCTGGAAGTCGTTGCTTCCGCCTATCAAGACGAGCGGTACGCGGCTCTTCCGGCGAATGTAATCACAAAGAAACAAGGCGTCATGGTGAGAGCCGTTCATGCCGACCAGGATGAGCGAAAAATAGTTTCGATCGAGAAATTCGATAGCGTCCGCAGAGCTGTTCGCATAAGCGTCCAATTCAAATCCAATTCCATTCCACTCTGGCATATGTTGCAACATCTCCATCGACGATGTGGAGTCATAGTCGACAAGCAGCACTTTATACACGATGGTTACCTCCCAATTGCATTTGCTTGAGCGTAAACGTCTACCGCCGTCTTTGGCTGTAAAAGCTAACGTTTCGCTGTGAAATATAAGCACAGTAAATCAACAGATGCTTTACATTCTTATACTTGTACTTAGGGGTTTCCCTGACGGGAGATAAGTCTACGCTTTAATTATGTAAATTGGGGGCAGTGGATACAACGTGCTTTTCTTTGCATTGCCCACAGGTTTTTACTTGTTGAAAAAAAACCGGCTTTTGGCGAAAGTAAATGATTTCCAATCTAGAATATGACAGGTAATAAACCTGATATTCAACAGGTTGTTGCTTGCCTTATGAAAGCGCTACACTTTCGATGTAGTTCAATATGTTAAGGGGGATTCGCAATGAAGATTCGTAAATTAATGGTTTTGTTATGCGCGCTCGTTCTCGTTCTTTCTGCATGCAGCAGCGGTTCGGGCAACAGCAAGAACAACGGAACAAACGGCGGCTCGAACAATGGCTCGGGCAATGCGGGCACGGAGACTACCGTTCCTGAGGGCGACGGAGAAGAAGAGTTATACAGCTCGCCCGAGATGGACTTCGACATGGGTGGAAGAACGATCAAAGTCGTTTCCTGGTGGGATATGGCGATTCAAGAAGACAATCCGGATAACATACAACGCAAGAAAAACCTCGATGAACTGATGAAGAAGCATAACTTCAAAATGGAATACGTAGCGGTCGACTTCGGCGAATATCAACAAAAAGTAACAGCATCCTTGCTTGCTGGAGAACCGCTTGGCGATATCGTCCGTTTGGGAAGAAACTATACGATTCCGACATTAGTCAAGCAAGATTTGCTATGGCCGGTCGACGAGTATACGAAAAACACGAAAGTGTTCAATCAAAAGGCTACAAGCGAATTCTTTACTTATGAGGGCAAAGGCTATGCGTTCACAGAAGACCAGGGCAACCTGATTCAAGGCATTTTCTACAATCGGACGCTCTTGAATCAGCTTGGCATCAAGGCGCTTCAAGATTATGTAAAAGAAGACAACTGGAATTGGGATACATTCGTTCAAGCAGCGAAAGAAGCCAATAAAGATACAAACAACGACGGCAAGCTGGATACTTGGGGGCTTGCAAATTCTCAAGTTGTCGAGCATGCAATGTATTCGAACGGCGCTCACCTGACGAAAGGCGACAAGCAAAACCTGGATGATCCAGCAACGCAGGAAACATTGAATTTCTTGTCGAAACTCGCAACCGAACAAGTGTACAGACCGACTGAGGGTGGAGATTGGACCGAGCCTGGGCAATTTTTCCGTCAAGGAAATACGCTCATGTATGCCGGTGCCATTTATGAACTGAATGGCTTCAAAACGGATATGCCGGATGCGGATATCGGCTTCGTACCGTTCCCTAAAGGACCAAGCGCAACGGAATATCATTCCGGCGAAGGCGCATACCAAGCACTAACAATTCCAAAGGCAGTGGAGCATCCAGAGCAGCTGCTTTACATTTGGGAAAAAATCAACGATATCGACTCCGAATATGACTATCCGGGTCAAGCGTCCCTTGAAAGCAATTTTGCGAACGAGGATGACATTAACAACGCTAAGCAAGTAGGATCTGGCATGATCGTATTCGACCATGGTACGTACGGCGATGCTTTGAAGTTCTGGGACTTTGTCGGAGAGATCAACAGCGGGGTATCGGTATCTACAGTTGTCGAGAAGTATAAACCGGTATTCCAAGCGGCGATTGATGCGGTGTATGGTTCTTAACATGTAATAACGTGTGAGAGACAGTCCCCATTTTAGAAATATTTCTAATGGGGACTGTTGTTGAATTTAACTTCTTACTGCAGGAGGGAGAAAAGTTGAACTTCAGAAAGAAGAACTACATCGCAATTATACTCGTTCTCACTATAGTGGCAACTTCTATATGGGCTTTCTACCCTTCAGATTCGAAGGATAGCAGACGCGTAATGGCCATGGGAGATTTCGACGCTGTTACGGCATCAGCAGGAGAAGACAGTTATGATGCGTATTTGACTAGCCACATAAATGCTGGGCGGCCGGAAGAAGTCATCCGAATAGAGGGCGAGAAGTTCTCGGGAACGACTGGAGAAGGGTTCGACATAGCGGACGATTTAGAAGGACTGTCCGGCAAGGCGGTTGTCACTCCGGATAACGGCTCCATTGTGTGGGATGTACTGGTAAAACAAGCGGGTCTGTACAACATAAGGATTCATTATTTGCCGATCGAGGGAAAAAGCTCTGCGATCGAAAGGCAGTTTGCCATTAACGAAAAAGTCCCTTTTAAGGGAGCGGATATATTATTATTCGATCGAGTTTGGGGAAATCGACAGGACGAAATCGAGCGTGACGATCGCGGCAATGAAATCAGGCCAAGGCAGGTAGAAAAACCGGCATGGCAAATCGGAATTTTCACGGATCGAAATGGATATTATGACGAGCCTTACTCCTTTTACTTTGAGAGCGGGCAGCAATCGTTTTCCTTGACGGCCTTAAGGGAACCGATGGCGATTGATTATATTGAGCTGTATCAGGAACCAGTTTTGTATTCGTATGAGGATATGAAGAAAGAGTATGAGACCAAAGGAATCAAGGCAGTATCGGATCAATACCTTGAAATACAAGCGGAGGACGCGGTCGCCAAATCATCTCCTACGTTATATCCGCTGGCGGACCGATCGAGTCCGACGGTCATCCCTTACAATGTGTCGAAGCTTCGAATCAATACGATCGGCGGAACGAACTGGAAGCTTCCTGGACAGTGGATCGAGTGGGAGTTTGAGGCCCCAGAAGACGGCTTATATCAGATCGCGTTAAAGCAAAAGCAGGATACACTGCGCGGCATATACGCCACTCGAAGCCTCACGATCGACGGAGAGACTCCTTTCCTGGAAATGAAGCGCTTACGCTTTAATTTCAACATGGATTGGGAGATGAACGTACTGGGCGATGAAGAAGAGCCGTATTTGTTCCATTTGTCCAAGGGAACGCATCGCATTCGAATGGAAGTTTCACTCGGCGATATCGCCCCGCTCATTCGAACGATTGAATCCAGCGTGCTGCAGCTTAATGAGATGTATCGGAAAATATTGATGATAACGTCAAATACGCCCGATCCGTTCCGTGATTACCAATTAGGGAAGCGGATACCGGACATGGTTAAGACATTCGAAGAGCAAGCCGTAATCATACAGAACGTAGCCGATTATTTAGAGAAATCGACAGGAGAGCGGAGCGACAAAGTAGCCGTTCTTCATACCATGGTTGGTCAATTAAAGGAAATGATCAAAAATCCGGAAACGGTTGGCAATCGCTTAACCGCATTTAAAACGAATGTCGGGGGATTAGGCACGTGGATTCTCACGGTTCGCGAGCAACCGATTAAGCTGGACTATCTCATTGTGTCCTCTCCAGACAAGAAGCTTCCGAGAGCGGGAGCGACTTTTTTTCAAGAGATGAAGCATGAGCTTGGTGCGTACTTTGCTTCTTACACCGAGGACTATGACAGCATCGGCAATACGGGAGGAGAGCAGGACCGTAAAATAACGGTGTGGATTACAACGGGGCGGGATCAAGCACAGGTGCTTAAGAGCTTAATCGACGATTCCTTCACGCCGGAGTCGAATATCGCGATAGATTTAAGGCTTGTACCGGGGAACATCTTGCTTCCGGCAACACTGGCAGACGAGGGACCTGACGTTGCCATGCAAATCGGTGAGGACATTCCCGTGAACTATGCGATGCGGGATGCTGCGACAGACTTGACCCAGTTTAGTGATTTCGATGATGTAGCCTCGCGTTTCCATGACAGTGGACTTACGCCTTACAAGTACGATCAAGGCGTTTATGCACTGCCTGAGCAGCAGTCGTTCCCGATGCTGTTCTATCGGAAGGATATTCTTGAGGAGCTAGGGCTTGCGCCGCCAAAGACATGGCAGGATATTTACAACATGATTTCCGTCCTCCAGAAGCACAACATGGAGTTCTGGCTGCCAATCGAGGCTACGAACGCAAGTCTCGTACCGAATGCGACCTTCTCTATGCTGCTTTATCAGAATGGCGGCGAATTCTATCGTGATGACGATAAGAAGAGTGCGCTTGATACGGATTTATCTATGGAAATGTTTAAGAAGTGGACGCAATTTTATACGAACTACAAATTCCCGGTATTGGCAGACTTCCCGAACCGATTCCGTACGGGCGAGATGCCAATCGGCATTGCGGACTATACAACATATAACATGCTGACGGTGCTCGCGCCTGAGATTAAAGGGCTGTGGGAGTTCACACTCGTTCCTGGTACGGAGCAAGATAACGGAACCGTTAATCATGCGGTAGCCAGTCATACGACTGGCGTTATGATGATGGAGAATGCCGATAATAAGGAAGCGTCCTGGGAATTTATGAAATGGTGGACCAGCAAGGATACGCAAATTGCTTACGGTAGAGAGATGGAAGGTTTAATGGGCGAAGCTGCACGTTATCCAACTGCTAACGTAGAAGCACTTGCAGAATTGCCTTGGCCAATCAAGGATTACAACAATCTGTCCAGTCAGTGGGAGTGGGTTGAAGGCATACCTCAAGTGCCGGGCGGTTATTTCACCGGCCGGCATCTGGACAACGCCTTCCGCAGAGTCGTCAACGCGAACGAGAATTCTAGGGAAGCGCTTAACGATTATGTGCTCTACATTAACGATGAAATCGAGATTAAGCGGAAAGAATTTAATTTACCGTAATTGTTTGGGGGTGGAGTTCATTGCAAGCCGAAACAACCAGTCAAGCCGTATCTAATCTTATCCATCCGAAGAAAAAATCGAAGATGTCCCATGTATGGACGGAACTGAAAAAAAATAAGCATTATTACCTTCTGATGAGCCCATACATGCTTATTTTCTTTACCTTTACGGTCATTCCGGTCGTATTCTCACTCATACTTAGCTTTTTTTACTTCAACATGCTCGAATTTCCGCGGTTTGTCGGATGGCAGAACTACTCTAGATTATTTCTGAATGACGACATCTTCATGATTGCATTGAAGAACACATTCATCTTCGCAATCATTACCGGTCCGGTCAGCTATATCGCCTGCTTTTTCTTTGCGTGGGTTATTAACGAGCTGTCGCCTAAGATACGGGCGGTTATGACTTTGATCTTCTATGCGCCGGCGATTTCTGGAAACGTGTTTTTTATCTGGCTGATTGTATTTTCGGGCGACCGCTATGGTTATTTGAACGGATTCCTGATTAAATTCGGATTTATTCTGGAGCCGATCCAATGGCTGACTAATGAAAAATACATTCTTATGATTGTCATGATCGTGCAGCTATGGCTCAGCTTAGGCACAAGCTTCCTTGCCTTTATAGCAGGACTGCAAACGATTGATCGGACGCTGATAGAAGCGGGTGTCGTGGACGGAATAAAAAACCGCTGGCAGGAGCTATGGTTCATTACGCTGCCTTCGATGAGGCCGCAGTTGCTGTTCGGCGCCGTTTTGCAAATTACGGGATCTCTCGCGGTGGCCGATATTACGATCGCGCTCGCGGGTTTCCCGAGCGTCAACTATGCGGCGCACACGATTGTAACCCACCTGATGGATTACGGCACGATTCGATTCGAGATGGGTTATGCCTCGGCGATTGCGACCGTTTTGTTCGGTATTATGATCGGGACTAACAAATTGACGCAAAAACTGCTCAGAAAGGTAGGTGAGTAACGTTGGTCGTTAAAATGATGACCGTATTTCGGACAACGAAGCGTCTGAACCGTTCGTTTACGGTTAGCTTCATCTTGTTCGCGTTTCTCGCCGTGTTCGGAGCTTTTATGGTGCTGCCTCTGCTTTATGCAGTGAACAACGCCTTCAAGCCGCTGGACGAATTATTTATATTCCCACCGCGATTCTTTGTGAATAATCCAACATTGGATAACTTCTATGACCTGATTGCCTTGATGGGCAATTCATGGGTACCGTTATCGCGTTACATTGCCAATACAGTGCTTATCACTCTCATCGGGACGGTAGGACATATTTTGCTGGCTTCCGCTGCGGCGTATCCGCTGGCTAAATATCAGTTCCTCGGTTCGAAGACGCTCTTCTCGATCGTCGTTCTGTCGCTGATGTTCTCGGGTCATGTCACAGCGATTCCAAACTATATGGTAATGTCTTGGCTCGGTTGGATCAATACACATGCATCAATTATCGTTCCATCGCTCGCTTTTCCATTAGGCCTATTTCTAATGAAGCAATTCATGGAGCAGCTTCCGACGGCTTTGCTGGAAGCCGCCAAGATTGATGGAGCGAGCGAGTACCGGATCTATTGGAGCATTGTGATGCCGAACGTGAAGCCAGCGTGGCTCACGCTTATGATTTTGCAGTTTCCTATGCTATGGGGAACAGACGGAGGCAGCTTCATCTACAGTGAGAACCTGAAGACGCTTCATTACGCACTGGGACAGATTACGCTAGGTGGAATCGCGCGCGCGGGCGTCGGAGCGGCCGTCGCGCTCATCTTGATGGTTGTTCCGATCACGCTCTTTGTTATCTCCCAGAGCAGCGTCATTCAGACGATGGCGACTTCCGGGATGAAAGAGTAGAAGGGAGACTTGCACGATGTTGAAGAGTAAAAACAAACGAAGAGCTTATCTCCTTGCGGCCATATGCTGCTTAATTGGCATAAGCACGGGAGGAACGCTTGCTTCTGCTGCGAGTGGCGATTCTTACAACTATTCCGTCTGGGGAGAGACTGTCGTATCTCCTTCCGCTTATGAAGCGACGACTCTAATGACCGGCACTTCGCTTGGTGTAGGTGCGTTTAAAGATCCAAGTGATCTGTACGTGACGGCGGACAATGAAATATATGTACTCGATTCCGGCAATAATCGGATTGTCGTTTTGGACATCAATTATCATCAGAAGACCATCATCGACACCTTCGATAACGCCGGAGTAACCGATACATTTCTGAATCCTCAAGGTATCTTCGTAACCGAGCAGAAGCATGTGCTGATCGCCGATACAGGAAACAAACGGGTCGTTCATTTGGATGAGAAAGGCCGTTTGGCGCAAATCGTAGAGAAGCCTGAATCCGATCTGCTGCCGGTCAACTTCAATTTTCAACCGGTGCGGGTCGTCATGGATAAAGCGCAGCGCATCTATGTCATGGCGATAGGTGTGTTCGACGGGCTGATGGAATTTAGCGCGGAGGGTGCGTTCACTTCTTACATCGGCGCGAACCGTGTCTGGGTAGATCCAGTGGAGCTGTTCTGGAAGCGGCTATCGACGAAGGCGCAGCGCAGCCAAATGGTGATGTTCACGCCAACGGAGTTTACCAATATGGACATTAATGACGAAGGCTTCATTTACGCGACCAGCGGTGATTCGGGTGACACCATTCGTAAGCTGAACGCCCAAGGCAATGATATTTTGCGAAGAACCGGTTTTTACAAACCGCAGGGTGATATAAACTTTACGAGCGATCTTGGACCTTCCAGACTTATAGACGTCGATATTACGGACAGTGAAATCTACTCGGTTCTTGATTCGAAGAGAGGTCGGATTTTCACTTATAACGGAGACGGGCAATTCATGTACGTGTTCGGAGGCATGGGCAATCGGATCGGCGAGTTCAACACGCCGGTTGCCATTGAACGGGTTGGGGACGATTTCCTCGTTCTGGACAAGGCGTTCGGTGAAATGACGTTGTTCCAGACGACGGAGTACGGCCGGACGTTGAATGAAGCCGTCAGAAGCTATTACCGGGGCGAGGAAGACAAGGCGCTTCAGCTCTATGAGCAGACTATTAATATGAACACGAATTTGGATTTCGCTTATTCCGGCATCGGCAAGGCGATTCTGAGGCAGGGCGACTACAACGATGCGATGCGTTACTTCAAGCAAAGCCTTGATCAACCCAACTATTCCAAGGCGTTTCTCCTTTACCGCAAGGAAGTGCTAAGAGCAAACTTCAGCACCGTTATGACGGTTGTCATCGGATTAGCCGCCGTTACCCTGACCGTAAGGATCTATCGGAAAAAGCAGGCTAGAAAGAGGGGCGTTTCGTTTGAATAAAGAGTACATTACATTTCCATTTTATGTTATCATGCATCCCTTTAACGGTTATTGGGAGCTGAAATACGAACAAAACAAGAAGCTGAACTTGATCTTGTCGTTCGGGATTCTGCTGATGCTTATCTTGACTAACGTACTAAGCAGTCAGTACAGCGGGTTTCTAGTTAACATCTACAATCCTGAATACATGAACAGCTTAATGGAGATCACTTATGTTCTCGTACCGGTCTTATTCTGGTGTGTAGCGAATTGGTCGCTTACGACTCTAATGGATGGTGAAGGTAAATTCGTGGATATCTTCACATCCACCTGCTTCGCACTACTGCCTTTGGTTATTGTCAACTTCCCGTGGATTTGGCTAAGCAATGTCATTTCCATGCAAGAGACAACGTTTTATTATTTTTGCAACAGCTTTGCCGTTCTATGGTCGGTATATCTTCTGTTCGTTGGAAATATGACCGTTCATCAATTCACACCAAGCAAAACAATCGTAACGATTATGCTCTCGCTGATTGCCATTGGGTTCATGGCGTTTCTCTGCTTATTGTTTTTTAGCTTGATTCAACAAATTATTACCTTCATCACGATCTTATATCAAGAAATCACCTTGAGGAATTAGGAAAGGAGGAACGTTAGATGCGTATGGCCAGAAATGCCATCTTGTCCGCGTTTCTCGCAACCGGACTGCTGGTCGCCGGCTGTTCCAGCTCGGGTACCGCAAACCAAGCGGAAGACGCGCAGCAGCTAGAGGCGGCATTCGTGCAAGGAAAGGCGCTTAACGCTTCGTTCACGGATGCGCGTCTCGCCGATATGAAGGGAATCGCCGAGAATGAGCGGCTTAGGCTGTTCATCAACGAGGAGACGGGCGCTATTGCCGTGCTTAACAAAAGCGGAGGCGAAGTATGGCATAGCAATCCCCTCGAAGCGGAGGCTGATCCTGTCGCAACCGGGGTGAATAAGGGTTTGCTGTCCTCGCAATTGAAAATAGATTACTATAACAGCTTCGGACAGGTCAATTCGATTAATACGTTCCTGGACAGCGCCTTGTACGAACAGGTTAAATATGAAACGATTGATAGCGGAGTCAAAGTAACCTATAAATTCGGTAAAGCCGAGAGATCTGCCATGGATCTGCCTCTCATGTTAAGTATGACTCGTTTTGATGAGTTGTCGGGCAAGCTGGATAAGGCAGGTCAACGTGCTTTGCGTATTGGTTATACAAAAAATGAGGATAAAGCGGTCTATGCTCGGAATGACCAAGCGCTGAACGGTCTTCAGCTTGATCGCGCGTTCAAAGCATTCGAGGATGCCGGCTATACGCAAGAGGATCTGGAGAAGGATATGGCTGAACTGAATTTTTCGCAAGATTCGCCTGCACCGAGAATTTTCCTCGCTTCCATCGAGTATAAGCTCGATGCGGACTGCCTTGTTGTTAGGGTGCCATCAAAGGAAATTCAGTCTCCTAGCGAGTATCCGGTCAGCAACGTCTCAATGCTAAGCTTCTTTGGCGCAGCGGGGAGTAAGGAGAAAGGCTCGATCTTCGTTCCGGACGGCTCCGGCGCTCTCATCTCGTTCAATAACGGCAAGACGAAGTACCCTGCGTACCAGCAGGCGGTATACGGTAATGACCAGGCAATGGAGAGGGTCGAGAACGCTGTTAACGAACAAACCGTTAGGCTGCCGGTTTTCGGCATGATCAGGGACGGCAACGCATTTCTTGGCATTATCGAAGAAGGCGCGCCTGTTGCGACGATCAATGCGGATATCAGCGGCAAATTGAACAGTTACAATTATGTTTATCCGACCTTCAACGTTACGAACAAAGGGGAGCTTACGCTCCAGGCGAACGGATCGGAGCGAACATTGCCGAAATTCCAGGAACAACCGATGAAAAGTGATTTTACGGTGCGTTATGCCTTCCTTACGGGCGAGTCAGCATCGTATCAGGGCATGGCCGAGTATTATCGTCAATATTTGGAGCGCCAGGACGGATTACCGGCTCCGAAGAAGGGGAGCGGGGATAGTGAGCTTCCGTTCTACGTTCAGGTCGTGGGAAGCATTGCGAAACAGAAGCATTTCGTCGGCGTCCCGTACATGACGCTCGAGCCGCTTACCACTTTCAAGCAGACGCAGGAAATGATTAGCGAAATGAAGAAGCTCGGCATCGCCAATATTAAGATTCGATATGCCGGTTGGTTCAACGGCGGACTCGATCATAAAGTACCCGATGACCTGTCGGTAGACAATGCGATTGGCGGTGCAAAAGGCTTGCGCAGCTTGGCGATGTTCGCGAAGGAGCAGGGCGTAGACCTCTATCCGGACGTAGCCATTCTAACCGCGCATACGGGGAAGGGATTCGACGAGAAGGAGGAAGCGTCGCGTTCTCTGCGTGGCGTGCCTTCGTCATTCTATCCTCTTGACCTTGCGCTAGGGCGACGAGACCGCTCGAAGTCCCCATCCTATGTCGTATCGCCGAGGCGTGTCGGTACTTACGTGGATGCTATTCTAAAGGACATGGAAGGTTTCGATACGGACGGGATTTCGCTTCGTGATATGGGCGACAAGTTGAATAGCGATTTCCGCAAAAACAAACAAATCGACCGTACAGAGTCGGAAGATATTTCTACTCAGGCGTTGAACAAAATTCGTGAAGCAAACTTGAATATTTTGGCCGAGGGCGGCAATGCTTACGCACTGCCTTACTTATCAGATATTACAAACGCACCTTTAACGAATAGCCGCTATAAGCTTGAGGATCAAGAAATTCCATTTTTCCAAATGGTGATTCGCGGAAGTATCGATTACACGGGATCGCCATTTAATTTGACCAGCTACACGAACGTAAGGCAATACATTCTGAAATGTCTCGAGTATGGCTCCGGCGTATACTTCGAATGGATCCACGCGCCGAATTATAAGGTTAAGGATACGGAATTCAGCAATCTATATGCCGTCAATTACGAGCAGTGGCTGGAGCAGGCTGCATCCATATATGCTGAAGTGAACGGCGTATTGGGTAAAGTTCACAATGAGCGTATCGTAGCGCACGAGAAGCTAGCCGAAGGCCTGTTCAAAACCGTCTATGAAAGCGGGACGTACGTCATCGTTAACTACAATGCGACGAATGCAACAGTAAACGGGATGACGATAGAGGCCGAGGGCTATGTGACGGGTGGTGAGCAATCTTGAAAACGATAACGAAGCTGGTATTCAGATCAAGAACGTACAACGAGCAGAAGGCTTTGTGGGGCTTTCTCTACGTGCTGCCCTGGCTGCTTGGATTTCTATTTTTCTTTTTTATTCCTTTATTGACTTCACTGCAATACAGCTTAAGCTCGATTAAGGCCAATGCGAACGGAATGACTATGAAGTATATCGGATTCGCGAACTATATTGAAGCGCTCACGGTCAATACGAGCTTTAATCGAATATTGACGGAATCGGTCGTTAATATGGTCGTAAACGTTCCGCTTATCGTTATTTTCAGCTTGTTTCTGGCTGTGCTGCTGAATCAAAAGTTCGTCGGGAGAGCACTGGCAAGATCGATCTTTTTCCTTCCAGTTATACTTGCTTCCGGCGTCATTGCGACTTTGGAGGCATCAAGTCTGGTGCAAGCGATCAATGAACAAAATGCGAACGGGGGCGTATTTTCGAGCGGTACGATAGAGTTGGCGAACATCATGTTGCGATCCGGAGTCAATGAAGATATTGTTTTGTACCTGATGGATGCTGTCCAAAGGATTTATCAAATCGTCAGTCAATCCGGCGTGCAAATTCTTATTTTCCTAGCTGGGATTCAGACCATCTCGCCGCAGCTGTATGAGGCCTCCAAAATCGAAGGGGCAACGGGGTATGAGGCATTCTGGAAAATCACGTTTCCGATGGTCAGTCCGCTCATACTCGTAAACGTCATTTATACGATTATCGACTCTTTCTCCAGGAACAACATGACGACGCTAATCAAAGAAACCGGCTTTACCACCTTTAATTTCGGGCTTAGCTCGGCGATGGCGTGGATCTACTTCCTGGTCATCATGATCATTCTATTAGTTAGTGCATACTTCATATCCAAGCGGGTCTTCTACCAGGAATAGAAGGAGAGTGAAAACGTTGATATTGGCCCGATTGTTATCGTTGGAAAGCTGGAAGCGAGGGCTGTGGACGATCGTTCGGCTCGTGCTGATTATCGGATTGTCGTTCGTTATCTTGTATCCCATTATTCAAAAAATTTCGACGGCGATCAAAGACAAGGCGGACCTGTATTCGCCGATCGTCGTGTTTATTCCAGAGCACTTTACGCTCGACAATTTCAAGCAAGCGATCTCCATTATGGATTATTGGGAAACGCTGGCAAATACATTTGTGCTATCTAGCATGACGACGATCATGACCGCCGCATCCTGCGCGTTCGCAGGTTATGCGTTCGCCAGGTTGAAGTTCAAAGGAAGCAATCTGCTGTTCGCTGGCGTTATATTAACCATCTTGGTTCCGCCTACGACCATCCTAATTCCGATCTATATGAACTTGAAGGACTTTACGCTTCTAGGCGTGATCCCGCTGCTAACCGGCGGAAAGTCCTTGAATTTGCTTAATTCTTACTGGCCGTTTATTCTAACTTCCCTTACGGCGAATTCGTTGAAGGCGGGGCTGTACATCTTCATCTTCCGTCAGTTTTTCCGTGGTATTCCGAAGGAGGTGGAAGAAGCGGCATACATCGACGGGGCGGGCGTTGGCTCGACGTTCCTTCGCATCATGCTGCCAAATGCGATTCCGTCGATTGTTACCGTATTGCTCTTCTCCTTTGTGTGGCAGTGGAATGATAGTTTCTTCACGACAACCTATCTGACGTCGAGCAAAGTGATGTCCACGCAGTTGTCGTCCCTTCCTTACAACTTGCAAATTTTGCTAGAAGGCGGCGCAACGACCAACAAAGACCCGTTCTTCATGAGCATGGTGCAGGATACCGGTATTTTGCTTGCGATTCTGCCGCTCGTTATTCTTTATTTGTTCGTTCAAAGATACTTCGTCGAAAGTATCGAGCGTACTGGAATCGTCGGTTAAGAAAAGTACTGACGCATGTATAGCGCCTTGGGGGGGGCCAGCTACTTCGGTCAGCTGCCCGCAGGGCGCTTATTGCTGCTTAGAGGTTTGGTGTGCAAAACAAGATTACGTTTGAAAGGCGGGCAAACGAATTGAGTCAAAAAAGAAACAAGCTAATAT
>NZ_JBFTSN010000134.1:0-14710 GCF_056400045.1 Paenibacillus sp. 01L418 | reverse complement strand
CATTAATACTTCCGGCGGTGAAGCGAGACTGTTCAGCACGCAAAAATATACGAGCAATTTGCAGAGCGTCAAATATGCGTTTACCGTCGTTCGCAAGGTGATTGATAAATCGCTTAAGCCTATCGGCATGATTGCGGTGGATGCGAATATTAGCGTCATTGAGGATCAAATGAGCGAGCTCGATAAGGTGACAAATGGAAAATCGGTCATTATCGATGAGCTTGGCAATGTCGTTTATGACAGCGACAAGCAGCGAATGGCCACAAACATTATGAGTGATCCTACGGTAGCCCAAGCAAAGGGCACGAAGGGGAGCTTTTATTTTGAGCGTGACGGTGTTAATCGTTTATACATTTATACGACCTCGCCCAATACGAAATGGAAGGTAATGACCTCCATTCCGGACAGTGAGCTGACGAAAGATGCTGTTGTCATTCGCAACGTAACCTGGATCGCTACAATTATTACGATTATCGTCGCGCTTTTTATTTCTGTTGTGTTTTCCTTTGCACTAACGAATCCGCTCCGCAAAATGATGCGATTGATGAAGAACGTGCAGGAGGGTGACTTTAACGTTCAGTTTCAAGTGAAATATCGGGACGAGGTAGGCCAGCTAGGCAATCAGTTCAACCGAATGATTGTCCGAATTGATCACCTCATTCAGGATATTTATTTGATGRAGACAAAAAAGAAGGAAGCTGAGCTGCACGCGCTGCAAAGTCAGATCAATCCGCATTTCATGTATAATACGCTCGAATCGATCCGAATGGCGGCTGAGCTGAATGACGATCAGATCGCAGCCGACATGATTGCCATACTCGGGAAGCTGCTGCGATACAGCATAAGCGATTTGCATGAGGAAGTAACGCTGGAGAATGAGGTTCTGCATATGCGCAACTATGTGGAAATGCTTAATTATCGTTATCCGAACCGCTTCCATTTAGAAACGCATATAACCGATGATATGCTGAAGTATCCTATGATTAAGCTTGTGCTGCAGCCCATTGTCGAGAATGCGATTTATCACGGCATGGATGACAATAAGGCCTCGATGAGAATTGTGATGAGCAGCGAGCGTACGCCGCATGGTGTGCTGCTTCGCATAAAAGATGATGGGCTTGGCATGGATGAGGATACATTAGATCGCTTAAACCGTTCACTTGCAGGATCGGAGGAAGCGGTCGTCAAGCGCAAATCAGGCGGAATCGGCTTGAAAAATGTAAACGAGCGTATCAAGCTCCACTACGGAAACGCATATGGCTTGAAGGTGACCAGTGAACGGGGGAAAGGCACCGAGGTTATTTTACAGTTTCCACTATAATGAGGAGAGACGCTGCATGAACAAATACATTTGTATGCTGCTGCTTATTGTTCTTTTGTCCAGCATAGGCTTGACGGGATGCCAGAAGGCACAAGGCAACAGCGAAAAGGAAAAGGAGCCCGTTAGCAAAGAGGAACAAGTTGGTCAAAATGTGACGATTAACGTAATGACCAATCGTGTTGATCTGATGGAGAATGGCGTGTTTCAAAAATATGCCGATCAATTTGCACAGCTGAATCCTGGCGTAACGGTCAAGTTTGAGGGCATAACCAATTATGCCAGCGATATTATGCTGCGCTTATCCACTCGCAGCTTAGGCGATGTGCTGCTGCTTCCGAACAATATTAAAAATGAAGACTTGCCTGATTATTTTGAGCCGCTAAGCGATAGCTTGTTCGAGCATATTCATTTTGCAGACTTTAAAGCCTATGCTGGACAACGCTTTGGCATTGCTACCGGCGCTTCCACGACAGGGATCGTATATAATAAGCAAGCTTTCAAAAAGGCAGGCATTACACAAATCCCAACGACGTTGGAGCAGTTTTATGCAGCATGCGAGAAGCTGAAGAAAGCCGGCATTGTGCCTGTCTATCTGAACTATGGCGCTCAGTGGCCGCTTATGACTTGGGGCGAGGATCTAGTCAGCTATATGACTGGTAATGCCGACTATTTAAATAATATGGTCAACACGGACGAGCCGTGGACTATTGATAATGCATGGGGACAGTCAATTTCCATCGTCAAAACATTAATATCAAAAGGGTATGTGGAAAACCAATTGCTCACGAATCAATGGGAAACATCCAAAAAAGAGCTTGCTGACGGTAGAGCCGCCATGTATTTAATGGGTAACTGGGTCATCAATCAAGTTATTGCAGCGGGTGCGAAATCGGAAGATATCGGCTTTTTCCCATTCCCTTACGACAATAGCGAGAAGCGCTTCTCGCCGCTAAGCCCGGATTGGTTTGTGGGTGTAAGCAAATTTAGCGAGAATAAAGAGCTCGCCGAGGCGTGGGTCAAATTTTTTGTAAACGAATCTGGTTATGTTGATGATTCGGGCTTCTTGCCTGTGATTGAGGATAAGCAGCCTTCCTTGCCGCAATTTCAACAGTTTCTATCGTTCAACATCGAATTTCTGGAGCGAAGAGTGCCAGACGACCTCTTGCTTGAAATTGCGAATACAGCTCAAATTGCATTTTGGTCCGGCGATTATATTCAAGAGTGGATTGCCTCTCCAGATTTGCAGAAGGTGTTTACCGAATACAATAGGCGCTGGAAAGAAGCGCGAACCATTACTGAAAGCTAAGGTGGACTACCGATGTCAAACAAGGTTACCATGCAGCAAATTGCTGATTATTTAAGCGTATCAAAGTTTGTTGTCTCGAAGGCGCTCTCCGGCAAAGGCGGCGTCAGTGAGGCAACACAGGAGCGGGTTATTCAAGCGGCATCGCAGCTGGGTTATTTTACGCAAAAGAATGCTTATGTGAAAACAATGAAGCTTGAGCAGCTTCCCAAAACACCTGCCGCCCACAAACAATCGGTGCTTGTTCTTATGCCAAATATTCGCTTCCAAACGAAGGAGTCGCTGTATTGGGGAAGAATCCTCGATGGGATTGCTTCGCGATTGGAGGAAGATGGTTATGGCATGGTCATTGTGTCAGAGCAAAGCGTCGATCATTTCCTTCATTTCTTGAACCCGAATGGCATATTGGGGCTTATCGGCGTGGGAGAAATTTCAACTCCGCTGCTGTTAGAGGTGCATCGCATCGGCTTGCCAATGGTGCTCGTGGATCATGAGGATATGTTGATTCCTAGTGATACGGTGTTTACGAACAATTATGATTCAATGTATCGCTTGACGAAACATTTGATTGGTAAAGGACATACGCAGCTGTGCTTTATTGGGGATATGAATTATTCGAGGAGCTTTAAGGATCGGTTTCTTGGGTTCCGAAGTGTACTGGAGGAGCAGGCTCTGGTGGAGCCTAGGTTCCAAATGAGCAATGACTGTTATCTTCCCGTTGAAGGTTTTGAGCATGAGCAGTTTCAAGAGCCGATAAAACAGTGGGCAATCAAAAGGCTCAAGGCAAAAACGATGCCAACGGCGCTTCTATGTGCAAATGACATGATCGGTATCGGTGCGATTGATGCCATGAAGGAGCTAGGTATTGCGGTTCCGGAAGAGGTGTCCATTACAGGCTATGACAACATTGACGATTCCTATCGCATGACACCTTCTTTGTCGACGGTGCATGTGCCTAAGGAAGCGCTTGGCAAGCGTGCGGTAGAGAGGCTGATTAGCAGAATAACGAACAAGCAGGAGCCGATGGAGAAGCTGCTTGTAGCTGGAGAGATCTTGTACCGAGAGTCAACGGCGCAGGTGAAAGCATGACTTAGGACATAGGTTGATGTATGAACAATGAAGTTTAAATGGATGAATGGCTTATGATTTGTCATATTGATAACGATTTCGAATACAATTATAAATATATATTGTATATATTATATATACAAAATTCGCGATATTCGACAAGGAAAGTGGTTAAAAACGCTCGATGTATAGGAAAAAAGCTATAAATTAGCGTCTTCCTTAGTTCTAAAGAAGGGTAATTTACTTCATTCGACAAAGATGTGGGTATTGCCTAAAAAGAGGCTAACCTATATTATATATTACAAATATTAATATGGAGCTTGGTGATAGCAAATGAATTCAACAGTCCGTACGCCGCTTTACCAGAAAATCCAGGATTATATCCGTGAGTTGATTGCTACGGAAGGCTTGAAGGCGGGGGACCGCATTCCGACCGAAAAAGATCTTATGAAGTTGTTTAACGTCAGTAAAATAACTGTAGTGAATGCGATGGTCGGTCTTGCGAACGATGGAATCATTTCCCGAGTACCGGGAAAGGGCAGCTTCGTCAGCAATGATGGGCAGGTAGAAGTGGATGAGACAGTGCCGGCTACGCCGACAGTTGGTTTAGAAAGAGCGGCAACCCAGAATAAAACGCATATGATTGGTCTCGTTATGCCATCTATTTATGATTATTTTGCCATCCGTTTAGTTGAGGGAGTGCAGAGGGCGCTAAGAGAAAAGGGCTACCGAAGCATGATTTTGCTGTCTGAGGGCGATGTGGATAAAGAGAAAGAAGCGTTTAAGACGCTAAAGGAATTCGGTACGGACGGTTTGCTTGTATTTCCCGTAGATGAAGAGAATTATAACGAAGAAATATTAAATATGAAGTTCAATGGCTACCCCTTTGTACTTATCGATCGTTTCCTGCCTGGCGTAGAAACCAATTATATCGCTGCGGATGGAAGGCTTGGAACAAGCCTTGCAGTCGAATATATGTGGGAGCTTGGGCACCGGGAAATTGCGATTTGCTCAGATTCTCCGCTGCAAACGGTTACGGTACAGGAGCGGATTGAAGGTTATATGGACGCTTTGAAAAACAAAGGCGCACTCATTAATCCGGCTCATATTATTACCGATTTTAATGTTGGTAGTCTTAAGGATGCGGAGAAGCATCCGTTATACCGCTATATTCGCAACCGAATGGCTACAGCGTATATTACGCTTAACGGAAGGCTGGCTGTTCGAATTTATCAAATGGCTAGGCAAGCGGGGCTTCGCGTGCCTGAGGATTTGTCTATTATCAGCTTCGATGACCCGACATCTATCGTAGATGAGTTCAGCTTGTTTACACATATCAATCAGTTTGAGCATGATATGGGTTATCGTGCAGCAAGCACACTGATCAACATTATTGAGAATGGGGTAGACCCAAACAATAGATATAGCAAAACGCTGCTTAATCCTGAGCTGGTTATCCGCCAAACGACTGGACCAAGACCAGTTCAATAATTGAATAAGCGATAAAATTGAGAATCTTTTCCGCTAAGGAAAAGATTTTTTTATTTATATATTGAATATATTGAATCTATATATTATATTATGAATAAGACGAATGTTTATAAAGCTTGGTTGCAAAGTCATATAGCGAAGTTTTGAATAGTTTCGCGAGTACGATCTGAAAACGCTAACATTTTGAAGTCGATAGGCATGTATGGGAAAAAGCCTGTATGAAATATAGAACTGGATGATAAAGGAGACCTACAAATGCCATACGAAAAAGTGAGAACGGAGCAGTTGAAGTCGCTGTTGGACCGGTTGAAGGAACAAATCTACAAGCCGCTTACGGATTTGAAAGTAACCGCTTGGGTTACTGAGGAGCCGGTTTCTTACGAGGATAGGGAGTCAGGCAGGAAGATTGAACTCGCTGCGGGAGACCGCTGGGGAAATCTTTGGGACTGCGCTTGGTTTCACTTTAGCGGAAAAGTACCGCAAGAAGCGAAGGGCACCAAAATTGTACTTCTTATCGATGTGAATGGTGAGCTTTGTTTAGTAGATGAAGAGGGAACACCTACTCAGGGTTTAACGAATATAAATTCTGAGTTTGATTATAGCCTTGGCCTTCCTGGCAAACGTGTTGTACACATTAGTGAAAGCGCGCAGGGAGATGAAGAAATTGATTTGTGGGGCGACGCAGGCTGCAATGATTTGTTCGGTCGCTTCCGCAGTGGCACTTTGAAGGAAGCCCAAATCGCAATCTGCCACGAGAATATCCATCAGCTTTATTATGACGCTGAGGTACTTCTGGAGACGGCAGATCGTTTGCCTGAAGGGTCAGCACGCAGAGCACGCATTTTGCAGTCTTTGTATGAAGTCTCTCATATCCTTACATCTTTGAGTGAAGAAAGAGTGGCTAAGGCATCGAAACTGCTGCGTGAGCAGCTTGATAAACGCGGCGGAGATCCAGTGCTTACTATTAGTGCCGTCGGCCACGCGCATATGGATCTGGCTTGGTTATGGCCTATCCGTGAAACCATCCGTAAGGGAGCACGCACATTTTCAACGGTGCTGCGGATGATGGAACGTTACCCTGACTACATCTTTGGAGCAAGCCAGCCACAGCTTTATGATTGGATGAAAATTCATTATCCGAAGCTGTATGCCAGCATCAAAGAGCGTGTGCAAGAAGGGCGCTGGGAGCTGCAAGGCGCGATGTGGGTTGAATCGGATACAAACGTACCTAGCGGAGAAGCCCTGATCCGTCAAATCCTTTACGGAAAACGGTATTTCCAAGCAGAGTTTGGTCAAGAGATGAAGTCGCTTTGGATGCCGGACGTATTTGGATACACAGCGAGCTTGCCTCAAATTTTGAAAAAATCAGGCGTTGATTACATGATGACGCAGAAGCTGTCATGGAGCATTTACAACCGTCATCCCCACCATACGTTCCACTGGGAAGGAATCGACGGCTCGCGTGTCCTGACTCATATGCCGCCTGAGGATACGTATAACAGCCCGGCTGCACCTCGTTCTATTGTGAAGGCAGAGAATGAATACATGGACAAAAACGTATCGGAGAATTGTCTCATGTTGTTCGGAATCGGCGATGGCGGAGGCGGTCCTGGCGAGGAGCATCTCGAGAGATTGCAGCGGGAGAAAAATTTACTGGGCCTTAGCCCAGTTGTTCAAGAGCATTCTTCGCAATTTTTTGAGAAGCTTGCAGTTGGCTCTGATCGTTATCAAGTGTGGTCCGGGGAGCTTTATCTGGAGCGCCATCAAGGAACGCTGACGAGCCAAGCGCGCAATAAACGGTATAACCGTAAGCTTGAGAAAGCTTTGCGCGAGCTTGAATATGCAGCTGTCTTGGCTGAAAGAACAAAGGGCAAACCTTATCCTGCGCAGGAGCTGGAAACGATATGGAAAGAAGTGCTGCTCTATCAATTCCATGATATATTGCCAGGCTCCTCTATTAAACGCGTATATGATGAATCGTTGGAGAGATACGCAATACTGCTGGAACGTGTCGAGCAATTAATTTCCGAAGCTTACGAAGCGGTTGCACAATCCGTATCTGCTGAGAAAGGCTCTGAGGTGATCTTTAACTCCCTGTCATGGGATCGGGAAGAATGGATTGAAAACAATGGCGCATGGCAGCGGGTTCGTATTCCTGCTATGGGATATGCCGTTGCAACTGGTTCACTAGCGCTTGCTGAGACGGCAGCAGCTGAAGCAGAAATTGCAGCTGCCCGGACGCAAGAGAAAACAGCGGCAAATAACCTCTTTCCTGATATGAGGGCATCGGCTATCGATCGGATAATGGAAAATGATATGTTATCGGTTACGTTCGCTGAAGACTTCACGATTATATCCATCATTGATAAAGAGCTTGGCCGGGAAATCATCCCGCATGACCAGAAGGCGAATGAACTCAGCCTGTATCATGATGAGGGCGATGCATGGGATATTAAACAAGATTATCGCCTCTCGGGAGGAGTACCGCTTGAGCCATCTGAATCATCAGCTTTCCAAGATGGACCAACGGTAGGCTTGCTGCTTGTATATCGGTTTGGTCAATCAACAATGACGCAGAAGGTCATCCTGACTCAAGGAAGCCGCCGTATCGATTTCGTTACGGACGTTGATTGGAAGGAATCAGCGAAGATGCTGCGTACATCCTTCCCTGTCAATATTCGTTCGGACAGTGCGAGCTGTGAAATTCAGTTCGGCTACTTGAAACGCCCTACACATCGCAATACGCTGTGGGATTATGCGAAGGATGAAATTTGCGCTCATCAATGGATCGATCTTTCGGAGTCGGATTATGGCGTCGCACTTCTCAATGATTGCAAATACGGACATCGTGCTTGGCAGAATGTGCTGGATTTGAATCTTTTGCGCAGTACATCGTATCCAGATCCAGAAGCCGATCAAGCAGAGCATCAGTTTACGTATTCTTTGTACCCGCATAAAGGGGATCATGTTCAGGCAGAGGTTTATAAGCGTGGATATGAGCTTAACGTACCACTGCGTTCGGTAAGCATGACAGCAAGCGACGAGGCACAGCATTTGCCAGCAGCAAAATCATTTTTCAGCGTTGACCATTCCAATGTAATGGTTGAAACGGTGAAGCAGGCAGAGGACGGAGATGATCTCATCATCCGTTTATATGAAACCGCAGGAACACATCTTAAGGCAAAACTCATTGCAGCTATGAACGAAGCGGATGCTTGGCTTACTGATTTGATGGAAACACCCATCGATAGAATCCATGCGGAGGAAGGGGCATACCACCTGGCMTTTACTCCATTTGAAATAAAAACGATCCGTTTGGCAAGGAGGTAAAGCATATGACAGAGTCAGTATTGTGGAAACGAATTTGGCGGCACAAACTATTTTATTTGTTTATGCTGCCCGGCATCATCTGGTTTTTCCTCTTTTCCTACGTCCCACTTTTTGGCGTACAAGTGGCATTTCGTGATTTCATGTTCTCTGGGGGCTTCACTGGAAGCCCCTGGGCAGGACTGAAATACTTCCAGCAGTTTTTCTCCTATTATCAGTCATTCGAGTTGATCCGCAACACGATTATCATCAGTCTCATGAAGCTTCTTATCGGATTTGCAATGCCTATATGTCTTGCAATTCTATTGAACGAGGTTCGCAACATTAAATTTAAGAAAACCGTGCAAACGCTTTCTTATTTACCGTATTTCGTTTCATGGATTGTCGTTGTTACGCTGATGCAGCGTCTTCTTACTCCATCTGGAGGTCCAATCAATGAATTGCTTGGTGTGTTTGGTGTAGAACCGATTCAGTTCTTGAACAATACAACATGGTTTTATCAAATCGTTGTAGGCTCAGATATTTGGAAAAACATCGGGTGGAACTCGATCATCTATATGGCAGCAATCGCCGGCATTGACCAGCAGCTTTACGAGGCGGCTAAGATCGACGGCGCTGGGCGCACTCGCCAAATGTGGCATGTAACGCTTCCTGGTATTCGCAACATTGCCGTTATTTTGTTCATACTCTCGGCCGGCAGCTTAATGAGCGCTGGTTATGAGCAGCTGCTCCTGCTGAACGGTCCGGCTACCGCCGCAATCGGCAGCGTACTCGATGTGCATGTTATCAGCTCCGGTATAGGTGAAGGCCGATTAAGTTATGCGGCTGCTGTAGGATTATTCCAGAGTGTCATTGCACTCATTCTTATCGTGACTGTCAACCGAATTGCTCGCAAGGTTAGCGACGTATCCCTGTTTTAAGGAGTGGTTTGATATGGCGAAAAGCCGATTTTCTATATTTAGCATTTGTAATTATATTTTCTTAACATTGTTCGGATTGTCGATGATCTACCCGTTTATTTACATTCTGGTCTACTCGCTCAACGATGGAAAAGATTCGATGATGGGTGCGCTTTATTTCTTCCCTCGTAAATTTACACTGGACAATTACGTAGAGGTTTTTGATAATGCCCGCATTTGGCAGGCCTACAAAATCACGCTGCTTCGAACGGTGCTCGGCACATTCCTGCACGTAGGGCTTTGTACGCTGATGGCTTATGCGCTTTCCAAAAAAACGCTGCCAGGAAGAACATTTTTTACGTATTACATCTTTTTGCCAACGATATTCAGCGCTGGATTCATTCCGTATTTCATCACTTTGCAGAAGCTGCATCTGATCAACAGTTTTTGGGTATATGTCATTCCGATGTTATTCAATTTCATGCATATCGTCATTCTTCGAACGTTCCTGCAAGGCATACCGGAGGAGCTAGAGGAATCGGCACGAATTGACGGCTACGGTGACTTTCAAATATTCCTTAAAATCATACTACCGTTATCGGGTCCAGTTCTTGCGACTATCGCTTTGTTTATCGGGGTTTCGCATTGGAACGACTGGTTTACAGGCGCCTATTATGTGTCGGATAAAAATCTGATACCAGTTCAAACGCTGCTGCAAGAATTGCTGACCGAAGCGGAAGCGCTATCATCCTCCATGCAGAGAGCGGCGCAGCAAGGCGGTCAGACCGTCAGCGTCAATGTGGCTGGGGCAACACCGGAATCGCTTCGAATGGCTTTGCTCGTTATCACGGTGTTTCCGATCTTGTGTATTTACCCGTTTTTGCAGCGTTACTTCGTCAAGGGCGTTATGATTGGCTCGGTCAAAGGATAATCGTCCGCATTCGGGACTTTATCATATTTCATTACAGTTCACGGGAGGGTTTTTATGAAGAACAAAAGAGCAAAAAGCACTTCGTTGTTTCTCGCAGTAACTCTGATGGCGGTTACGCTGTTTGGCTGCAGCAACAACAACGGTGGCGCCGTCAATAAGCCTTCGGACAACGCAGGCACAACTAACAGCGGTACAGAGCAAAAAGAGGTGAAACTCAAAGTTCTTCACAACTGGAACGGCTCCAGCGGCAGCGACACAGACACGACGGCGATCGAGAAGGTTATTAAAGAAAAAACGGGGATTACGATCGAGTGGGAATATACAAAGGGCAGTGAAGTTGAGAAAGTGAACACCATTTTTGCAACTCAAGATATGCCTGATATTTACACAGGTCCAGCTTGGGGCGGAGAGCTAGATGGAATTATAAAAGCAGCGAAGGAAGACCAATTGGTCGATCTTTCGGATAAGCTGGACAAATATCCAAATCTAGCAAAAGCGATTCAGAAAGACAATGTTCCGCCAGCGCTTTATGAGAAAGCTTTTGATGTGTATGACGGCAAGCAGTTCTTGCTTTACCAGAACCACCCTGCAACACCTGAGGATGCAATGGATTGGCTTTATGGCTTCTATGTCCGCAAGGATATTGCTGAGAAGGTTGGAGTAGACCCGCAATCCGTACGTACAAAGGAAGAGCTTTACAGCTTCCTGAAAAAAATCAAGGACGCTGACCTGAAGGAAAATGGCATGTCTGTTATTCCTCTCGGAGGCTTCCATAACGGCTGGGCTGTCGGTATCGGCAATACGATGTTCTATGGCTCTGGTTATGTAGATAAAGGTGATGGAACGCTGGAAAACAGCTTCTTCTCGAAACAATACGAGGATTATACGCTGTATTACCGCAAGCTGATCTCCGAAGGTCTGCTTGATCTTGAAGCGTTTACGCAAACTGATCCAATCGCGAATGAGAAAATCAAGCAAGGCCGTATTGCAGTGCTGGCTGCTCACTATCCAGCGATTCTCGATGCTTCCAAGGACTATGTGAAAGCGCATCCAGGCAGTGATTATATTCCAGTTGGCCCGCTTGAGCGTGCTGGCGCTGCTGCAGACCGTCCTGCTGACCTTTCTATTCAAGGAAACAACGTAACCGTTATTCCGAAAAAATCGAAAAACGTAGATGCAGCGCTTCGCTTGCTGGACTATCTTGCTTCTGATGAAGGTTTCCTTCTCGTACGTTACGGCATTCAAGGCGAACATTGGGATATGGAAAACGGCAAGCCTGTAGCCAAAAAAGAATGGTTTGATAAATTCTCAGCGGATACAACTGGCAAGATGAAGAAAAATGAAGGAATTGGCATTGGCCTTGAGAGCATGTCTGGCCAAGACCGCATCAACTCCGTTGGCGCTGGAGACATCTGGTCTGATCAGGATCGTCTGGCAGCAATGGATAATGCGCGTAAAATTTTACGCCCTAACGGTATTAGTGTTATTTCGGCATACAATCCTGGCGACGTTATGATTAAGTCTCCTCAGTGGGAAATGCTGAAGCCATCCATGGACAAAATAGGCGACGTCTGGAAAGAAGCGATTTATGCGAAATCGGATGAAGCGGCACTAAAAATCATTAATGATCTTCGCGGTCAGATGAATAAAACAGGCTATAAAGAAGCAATGCAGTTTACTAATGACAACTTGAAAGGCAAGGAAGTTGCTTTGTTTGGAATGGCAAACTAAAGGAGGCTTCTCGCTTTGACGAAGGGTTTGGGACAACGAGCAGAGTGGACCGGTTTTCAAGAATCAAGGCCGTATGGCCCGAAGTATGATTTGCGGACCGATTTTGTCATGGTATACGGAATATCTGATGATTTGCCTGAGCGGATCGAAGGCTGGAGAAATGCCGGCTATAAGATTCATTTGATGACAGGTGTATCTTGGGGGGAGTATCAGGACTACTTGTACGGTCGATTCGACGGACGGGAGCACTGGGATGAAGCTCAAATGGACCGCAGCGGAAATCATCTGCTTCATGGCAAGGATGTTCCTTATATGGTTCCGACCATTGCCTTCGCTGAATATTTGGCTTCTCATATTAAACGGGCAATCGACTCTGGTGCAGAAGCGATTCATTTGGAGGAGCCGGAATTTTGGGCGGCATCTGGTTATTCCGATGCGTTCAAGCGGGAGTGGCTGAATTATTACGGGGAGGATTGGATTCCTCCCCACTCCTCGCCGGACGCTCAGTATAGAGCATCCAAGCTGAAGGCGGCAATGTACTATCGTGCGCTTGACCGGCTTTGCAGTCAAATGAAGGAATATTCCTTAGTAACCTACGGTAGAACGGTGCGTTTCTATGTCCCAACTCACAGCTTGATCAATTACACGCAGTGGCGAATTATAAGTCCTGAGGCGCTGCTCGTGTCGATGCYTGGCTGTGACGGTTTCATTGCTCAGATCTGGACGGGAACGGCTCGTACTCCGAACGTTTATAAGGGGCTGCGCAGAGAGCGAACCTTCGAGACGGCATATTTGGAATATGGAATTATGCAGGAGCTCACTCGTGGGACGGGGCGTGAAATGTGGTTCCTTCACGATCCGATAGAGGATAACCCTAGATACAGCTGGAGCGACTATCGTAAAAACTATCGTTCTACTGTTGTTGCTTCCCTGCTGCATCCTGAGGTGAAGCAATACGAGGTATGCCCATGGCCGCGCCGTGTATTCGAGGGCAGCTACCCGACTGAGGACGGGAAAGGAAAAGAAATGATCCCGGGTGACTATGCGACCGTGCTTCTGACGGTCATGAATGTGCTGCGCGACATGCATAACCATGATGAGGTTGCTGGAGACGACGCCTATACAGCTGGCATTGGCCTTTGCTTATCCAACTCTGCAATGTATCAACGCGGGGACGTTATCCGTGAAGGCGAGCAGGAAGGCGAAGCCGCCAAATATGACGGAACGAGTTCAGCTGAAGAGCTGAGTGAAGAGCAGAAGGAGCTTCTTGACTGGTCGTCCTTTTACGGACTCGCGCTTCCGCTCGTGAAGGTAGGCATTCCGCTAAGACCGGTACAGCTGGACAATATTTTGACCTTCCCAGGGTATTTGGATCATTACCGGGTGCTGCTGCTCAGCTACGAATTTATGAAGCCGGAGCATCCGGGCATTCATCAAGCTATCGGACAATGGGTGAGGGAGGGCGGCATACTCATCTATGTCGGTGACGGCTCGGACCCCTATCATGAAGTACGGGAATGGTGGAACCGTGAGAACAGCCGCCGCTCTTACATGCGTCCGGAAGAACATTTATTCGAGTCGCTTGGCTTAGGTAGAAACCCGGAGCAAGGAGAGTTTACGGTAGGCAGCGGTGCTGTTTTATTTTACCGTGAGAATCCAGCGGAGTTGTCCCGTTCTGAAGCGGGTGCAGCTCTTATACGGAGTGCTGTAAAAAGGTCGCTCGAGATCCGCGGAGAAATGGTTGATTATAAGGAAAGCACCTCGCTGCATATTAGACGGGGGCCTTATGTCATTACTCATGTGCTGGATGAGAGGGAAGCGGATGATTCAATCATTCTGGAAGGATTGTTCGTTGATTTGTTCGAAGCGAGCATGCCTGTGAAACATTCCGTGGAAATCAAATCGGGCGAGGACAGCTTGTTGTTTGATTTGAACTACTCGGATAAACAGCTGGGAGAAACAAGTATTCTTGTTAGTTCGTCACGCATTCGTGAGGAGCTGTTGGCTGAAAACGGAATTTCCTTTGTTTCAGAGTCACCGCTGGACATCACGGTTAGTACGCGCCTGCGTGTTCCAAGTGAGCCTAGCAGCGTCACAGCTGGTGATCAAGCGGCATCATACGAGTATGATGGAGAGTCAGGAACGGTGCTTCTTCGCTATCCAGGCATTCCGGAAGGAATTGCAGTAAGCGTGGAATGGTAATGCGATAACAAACAAACGATTGAAGGGGCTGTCCCAAAGTGATGAACTCACTGGAGAGATAGCTGGATATGAATATTGAAAAAATGGCGTCACAGAGATTTAATCCTGTGACGCCATTTTTCTATTTTGGTCTATTGATGTTTGCTTAAGCAAATAGTGGACAAGCGAATCTTGGCGTATGATCGAGGTAGGAAATGGAGCAATAAGCACATATATGTTCTTACAGCGAGAGAAAGGGCTAGGTTTGTTGTCTGTAAGCACATATATGCGCTTATAGAGTAGCTGCGGCGTATGATCGGGGTAGGAAATGGAGCAATAAGCACGTATATGTTCTTACAGCGAGAGAAAAAGCTAGGTTTGTTGTCTGTAAGCACATATATGCGCTTATAGAGTAGCTGCGGCGTATGATCGAGGTGGGAAATTGAGCAATAAGCACG
>NZ_JBFTSN010000133.1:0-14731 GCF_056400045.1 Paenibacillus sp. 01L418 | reverse complement strand
CATTGAGCTCAAAGCGTTATCGGTTTTGGAGTTTACGTGGGCTGAGGATATCGTTCGTTTTGAATTATATGCAGAGCCAGAGGGCTGCCGCTTGGTATTAATCGAGAAGCTTGTCCAAATTACAGCACATACCCCTAGAGATATTGCCGGCTGGGATGTATGTTTGGATGTTATCGAGGCATTGCTGGACGGAAAAACCATTGCCTCTCGCAAGGACGTATGGAAAATGAAATACGATAAATATGTACAAGCTTTTGAAAATTTGCCTCAGGCTAAGAAATAAGTATTCAATCAGCTTGGGTTATTGGATGTGAAAGAGATGATTACAGGAATATTGGTATTTTTATTAGCTGGGTTAGCTGAAATTGGTGGGGGATACCTGATTTGGTTATGGCTGCGTGAAGGTAAGCCGATGTATTGGGGAATGGTCGGAGGCGTAGCTTTAGCACTATATGGTGTTATTGCTACATTTCAATCCTTCCCTTCGTTCGGGAGAGTCTATGCGGCGTACGGGGGCGTTTTTATAGTGATGGCCGTATTGTGGGGCTGGCTAGTCGATAAAAAAACACCTGATTTATACGACTGGATAGGTGCTGCTATTTGCTTGGTCGGTGTTTCAGTTATACTGTGGGCGCCAAGGCATTAGTATGATCTAGCTTGCTGTGTAGAATAACCATTTACAATTCAGGGAACGATTTGTTAACATATATGAAATATTGAAAAAGGCGATGACGAGAAGAGTACATAAACACATTCTTTCGCAGAGAGCCCCGGCAGCTGAAAAGGGGCAAGGAATGGTTTATCGAAACAAGTCTCTGAGCATCACATCGGAACCTGAGCAAGGGGATGCTGTGACAGGAGCTCCTGTTATAGAGCTAGAGTATAAGCATCCTTTGGTGCCGTACTTGAAGAGGTTAATATGGCGACATATTAACGAATCTGGGGTGGTACCGCGAAAAATTTCGTCCCCAAGACGCGAAGTCTTGGGGGTGGAATTTTTTTTTGCTTTTTGGGACATGAAAAATCAAAGTATCGATAGCAACCCTAAATTGGAGGTTTTACAATGAGCAGCGAATTAGAGCCGAACACGGATCATTTTTTATACAAAATCATAAATGAGGATCTTCAAGCAGGCGTGTTTACACGAGAAATGTGCACGCGGTTTCCGCCTGAGCCTAATGGATACCTGCATATCGGAAGCGCCTATGCCATCCATACAAACTATACGATTGCGCAAAAGTATAATGGGAAGTTTCATTTGCGATTTGACGATACGAATCCTCTGAAGGAGGACATCGAATATGTGAATGCCATTATCGAAGATATCAATTGGCTTGGCTATAGTCCGGGCAGCCATATTTATTATGGTTCGGATTATTCAGATGCGATATATGATGCTGCAGTTGCGCTCATAAGTAAAGGAAAGGCTTATGTTTGTGAATTATCACCAGAAGAAGTTACGGAATATCGGGGGACGCTTACGGAGCCGGGCAAGGATAGCCCTTACCGAAATCGCTCCATTGATGAAAATTTAGAGCAGTTTGCGAAAATGAAAAATGGTGATTTTAAGGCCGCTTCCAAAGTATTGCGTGCCAAAATAGATATGAGTGCGCCTAATATTAATTTAAGAGATCCTGTTATTTATCGCATTATCCATGCTGAGCATTACCGGACGGGAAATAAGTGGTGCATTTATCCGATGTACGATTTTGCGCATCCGATTCAAGATGCCATCGAGGGCATTACCTACTCGTTATGCTCCATTGAGTTCAAAGACCATCGTCCTTTGTACGAATGGGTATTGGAGGAGCTGGAATTTGCTCAGCCGCCAAGGCAAAGGGAATTCGGCAGGCTAAATCTAACGGGTGTCGTGACGAGCAAGCGATATTTGAGACAGCTCGTTGAGGGCGGCTTCGTCGACGGCTGGGATGATCCAAGGCTGCCAACGATCCGTGGACTCAGGCGAAGAGGCTTTACGCCCGAGAGCATTAGAAATTTTATCGATGAAATCGGCATGATTAGAGCGCAAAATTCCGTTGATATCGCGATGCTGGAGCATGCGGCAAGACAGGATTTGAAGGCGAAGGTCAAAGGCGTAATGGCCGTCATCCATCCACTGAAAGTGGTTATTACTAATTATCCGGAGGGCCAAACCGAGCTGTTGTCCATTGATAACAATAGCGAGAACGACACGCTTGGCAAACGCAAGGTCACCTTCTCTAGAACGCTATTTATAGAGAAAGATGATTTTATGGAGCAGCCGTCCAAAGGATTTCACAGATTAGCGCCCGGAGCTGAAGTTCGGCTGATCGGTGCCTACTTCATTAAATGTGAGGAAGTCATTAAAGATGAAGCCACAGGTGAGATCATTGAGCTTCGCTGCACTTACGATCCCGAAACGAAAAGCGGAACGGGCTTTACCGGCCGGAAGGTGAAGGGGACGATCCACTGGGTTTCAGAGAGTCACGCGGCTAAAGTGGATGTCCACCTTTATGAGAGTCTGCTGCGGGGTAATGAAATCCCGAAGGATACCGATATAGCTTGGGACAGCGTCATTAATCCGAGCTCACTTCAAATCGTGAAAGATTGTAGAATTGAGCCTTTTGAGGTTCTTCCGCAGCCAGAGGATAAGTTCCAATTCGTTCGGCATGGTTATTTTTGCGTGGACAAAAAACATACAACGAATACGAAGCTAGTCTTCAATCGCATCGTACCGCTTAAGGATAYGTGGAAGAAAAAATAGAGCGATAACAAGATGAAGCCTCTCATGTGGTAAAATAATACATATGGAGGCTTCTTTTTTGTGAGGCTCTACAATCGGAGAACGAGGTGATGGAGTGTTCCTGCATAAGCTTCGACCATTGATTTTGTCCGCTGTCCTATTATTTATGCTTTTACCAGAAGCAGCAAGTGCCAACGGGGGACCGCTGCATTATCCTGCGGAGGGTTATGGCAGGCTGGAGCTGGATGATCAATCGCAAGTGAGTTTGGTTCGGGAGAAGGTTGTGTTTACCTTCCGTGATATCGAACGGTACAAAAGCCATGCGGAAGTAACGGTTCAGTATGAACTTCACAATACGTCCGATTCCGCCAAGGACTTGGAGGTTTTATTTGTAACGCCTGCAAGTGAGGCCCTTATGGTATCAGAGGGAAACAAAGAGATTAATGTGATCATGGATCCGAATGTAAAGACGGTTAATTGGCAAAATACCCTATTGAAAAATACGGTCATTGATCCAGTAAGCGGCAAGGAGCTGCGTTTATCCAATTACTCAGCGGAAATTGGTCCAGCACAAGGAGCGAGGTTCCCTTTATCTTTTGAGCCGAACGAAACGAAAAATATTGTCATCAACTATATTGAAAATGGGGGGATGTATAATAAAGGTGTAATTACGACGATTTTTTCCCATCTTTATTTTTTGACCCCAGCAGCTTTCTGGGAGGGCGAGCCGCATGTCGAGCTGGAAATACGGCTAAGCGAACCCGGTGCTGCGCTTCATTCGAATTTAGCAATGGAACAAACGGACTCCAAAACATTCAAAGCTGTTTTTAATGAATTGCCCAGCAAGGACTGGTATTTTTCTTACACGTATCCCAAAAGATTGTTGTATCCAACGAATATAGAGAAGGATCATAATCTCTTGGTGCTGGGAACAGTCGCCGCATTAACGGTAATTGCTGCAGCGCTTGCGCTGTTTTTTAGAAAAAGTATTTTATTTACGATCAGTGCATTTGGGATTTTTGCTTTTACGGTATATTATATCTCGAAAATGGGCGGTTATCCGTTTAACGCTATTTTTGTAGGGTTTGTCGACTTTGTTGTTGGCGTAGGGCTGCTTATTTGTGATATTTTAATTAGAAGAACGATTCGTAGACGTAGAGAAATGACCAAAACCATGTAATCGTCCGTCCACATCTTTTAAAAAACTCGAAATCAACGTAAACTGTAGGAAACATTAGAGGAGAGAGAGTTAAATGACAAACGAAGCATTAACCATTAATCATGAAGATCTATTGGCTGATCTAGAATACCGAGGGYTAGTACAGCAATTTACTAACCGCGAGGAATTACATAAGAAGCTTACGAGTGAACGCGTCGTGCTTTATTGCGGATTCGACCCTACAGCGGACAGCCTACACATCGGCAGCTTGCTTCCGATTTTGTGCTTGCGTCGTTTCCAGCAGGCTGGCCATATTCCACTTGCGCTAGTTGGCGGCGGAACAGGTTTAATTGGTGATCCAAGCGGCCGCTCGACGGAACGCTCGCTGAACACAGCGGATACGGTATCCGAATGGACAGAGAGCTTGAAGCGTCAGCTTTCCCGCTTTCTTGATTTCAATGCTGCGGATAATGCGGCTAAGCTCGTAAGCAACTACGATTGGATTGCGCCGCTGGATGTCATTACTTTTTTACGTGATGTAGGCAAAAACTTTACTGTAAACTATATGCTGGCGAAGGATTCGGTCGATTCCCGTCTTTCATCAGGCATCTCGTTTACCGAGTTCAGCTATATGATTTTGCAAGCCTACGACTTCCATAAGCTGCATCAAGAGCATGGCTGTTCCTTGCAAATTGGCGGCAGCGATCAATGGGGCAATATTACAGCAGGCCTTGATCTGATTGGCAAAATGGGCGGAGGCGACGCTTACGGCATGACGATGCCTCTCGTTACCAAAAGCGACGGCAAAAAATTCGGGAAATCCGAATCTGGCGCGATTTGGCTGGATCGCTCGAAGACATCGGCGTACCAGTTCTATCAGTTCTGGATCAATACTGAAGATAACGATACGATTAAATTTTTGAAATATTTCACATTCCTCTCTCGTGCAGAAATCGAAGCTTTGGAGACTGAGCTTCAGTCGCACCCAGAGAAGCGGGTGGCGCAGCGTGAGTTGGCGCGTGAAATTACTCGCCTTGTTCATGGACAAGAAGCGCTCGACAGCGCAGAGAAAATTACGCAGGCATTTTTCTCCGGCGATGTAAATCAGCTGAGTGAAGCGGAGCTGATTGAAGCTTTACAGGACATGCCTACAACGGTGCTTACGAATAGAGAAGAGATTGCGCTTATGGATCTTCTAATCGAATCTGGAGCTGCACCATCTCGCCGCCAAGCGAAACAAGATATTACGAGCGGCTCGATTTCAATTAATGGCACGAAAAACACGGATGTAGAATCCATCATCGGCTCGGAGCAAAGGCTCTATGACAAATTTGTCGTGCTGCGCCGCGGCAAGAAAAATTACTTCTTGATTCGATTTGAATAGGACAAAAATAAGCCAGACTTCCGATAATGGAAGTCTGGTTTTCTTTTGAATGTTAGATCTACTTTAGGAAGTCGAGTTTACGCTCTCCGAGACCAACGTGTGGTTATCATCCAACATCAATCTCCGCGACGAGCGTCTGGCTATCCATCGATACTAAACTCCACGACCAACGTTTAGCTATTATCCGACACCAATCACTGCGACCAGCGTTTGGCTATCCTGTACATTTGCAGGAACTTCGCCCATATTGAGCTGTGATGGAGATCTATGTTGTATTCATGCAATATCTTGTTATACGATTGACCATTTTAGCTTTTTAAGTGCACCTATATTGTATAGAATGCAGTATAGCTCCATGTAAGTGTGAGAAAGCAGCTTCTATCCAGCGATTATGCAGTATAGGCAATGATAAAGGGTAGTGTAGAGGTACATATTAGCTCAGGATTAGAAAGAGGGTGCCTCTGGAGCCTATGGCTATTGACACCCTCCCCCCAAGGGCTGCGCCCTCTGAAATTCGATTAGTATTAAAGTCTGATTTGATTATGTAAGTGGCTTATGCATGTTGTATGATAGTGATGTGCGTTAACCGTTAGCGTAGAGTAAATAAGTGCAAAAGTGCACCTGTTTTTAACAAACAAGATTGAAATGATGTAAATGGGTGTACAAATACCTCTAATTGAGCAGATTTGAAGAAGATTTGGTTAAATAAGTGCATTTCTGTGCTTAGATGAAGCTGCTGCAGGCGCTGCCGCAAATGTCTTCGCATGACAGGGGAACATCTCCGTTTTCAGATGAAAGGACCTCAAATTCCACTGTAAAGTGGAGTTTGAGGTCCTTTTTCTCAAAGAAAATAAGATCTAATTAGCGCTCAAAAAAATCGCAAAATGACTTTTGAGACAGCCCCATTTTTTAAAAATAGGAGTGACTTTAATCAATGATCAAAGCAAAGCTGCTAAAGTTTAAGCACTGGTCTTTGCGAAGCTGCTCTCGGCTGTCTTGCGGCGGGAACGCGCGCGGGAGAACCCGAAGGAGGTTGCGGCTGTAGCAGCGGCGAGTATGACGCCTGTAGCTCCAATCCAGCTGATAGAGGTAAGCGATACTTGCTCAACGACAACCCCGCCAAGCCCGGCTCCTGCAGCCATGCCCAGCTGAAGTACAGAGCTGTTCAAGCTAAGCATAATACCCGAAGCTTCTGGAGCTAGTGACATCAGATGGTACTGCTGAGTTGGACCGGATGACCAAGCGGTAAAGGCCCAGATCATAAGCAGAGGAAATACGATAACCGGAGACTGTCCAGCCAATGAGAGTAGAACAAGTGCTATCGTATGGAACAGCATGCCGCTGACTAATGTTCGCGGCGCTCCCCATTTATCGGTGCTGTAGCCGCCAAATTTAGACCCGATCAGGCTGGCGATACCGAATGCAAATAGTCCGATGCTCACGCCCTGTTCACTCAGCTTCGTTACGCTAAGCAGGAATGGTGAAATATAAGTGTAAACGATGGAATAGCCGCCGATCCACAAGAAGGTGACCGTCAGTGCCGTTACAATTTTCGGCTGCTTCAAGAGAGCAAGCTGGCTGCGAAGTGGAACGGGCTCTTCACCATCTGTTTTTGGAATGCTGGATAAAATGAGGAGCATTGCAAGCAAGCCAAGCAGTCCGATTGCTCCGAAGATGAGATGCCAGTCGTATACAGATGCGACTACCCTGCCTAGAGGGACACCAACGATTAATGCTGTGCTAAAACCCATAACGAGCGTCGCAATGGCACTGCCCTGTTTATCAACGGGTGCAAGCTTAGAAGCGACGGTCAAAGCGGTAACGACGAACACGCCAGTGCTGAGCGCGAGGACGACGCGGGACACGATCAAAAACTCAAATCCAGGCAAAGCAACAGCAATAAGATTGCCGATCGCGAATACACCTAATGAGTAGAGGAGCAGCTGACGCCGCTCAACACGCGCCGTAACTGCCATAAGAATCGGCGTGCCAATAGCGTAAGCTAGCGAGAAAACGGTTATCAGCTGGCCTGCTGCAGATACGGATACACCTATGTCGTCGGCTACCTTATCCAAAATACCCGCAATAATAAATTCTGACGTTCCAACCAAAAAGCTAATTATAGCCAGCATGTAAATTTTCCACGCGTTAGACATATAAAAAATACTCCTCTCTCCACTCCACTGTTTTTATATTTCTAAATCTATAGAAATATAACCTAAAAAAAATTACTCCAACAAATATGGCGCATACTTGCGAGCCATTTCGCGGTTCACACTGTAGTAGATATACGTACCGTCCTTGCGGAGATCTAGCAATCCGCTTTCCGTCAATTGCTTCAAGTGATGTGAGAGGGTAGAGCCGGCTACGGATTCCAGCTTTGTGCCAATATCGGAGCAGCATAAATTTTTCTCCTCAGTAAGCAGCAGAGCTATTTTCAGACGGGTAGGCTCACCGAGCGCCTTATATACTTTTACAGCTTGACGTACGTCCGCATGATCTTCTGTCATTGTGGCTTCACCTTTCTTGCAGTCGTTATTTCTATATTTGTAGAAATAAGATAGCATATCGATATTCGAATGTAAACAGGCAAGCATTCATTTTATTTTACAACAAGCATTTCCGTAATCGTATAAAAGAAGAAAGGAGCCGCAAGCAGCTCCTTTTCTTTCATCGCATTATAGGTTATGCGCCTTTACCCAAGCCGCCAAAAATTTAAGCTTCCCGTCAAAGTAACCATCATCCTGCCAAGATCCCCAAACGGCGCTTCCGCCTGTATGAAGTCCGATCAGCCAAAGCTGTCTGACGGCTACGAATACGGGAATCATCGCGAGATCTTGCTCGCTTAGCGGGCGTTCCTTCGTATAGGCTTCCAGAAAAGCATCCCAGCATTCATCCTCAAAGCTCTCACTATCCGATCTGCCATGGACGCGATCCCATAAATAAACGGATAGATCATACGAGCGCCAGCCTACGCCGCAGCAGTCAAAGTCAAAGTGTGTCATGCTGCCGTCATCCGAATGAAAGACGTTCCAGCCATGCAGATCCCCGTGGCATACTCCCCAGTCATATGCACCATCCGCGGCTTCTGCAAGGCGAGCTTTCAGCCTGCCGGCTGTTTCTTGAACAAACGCTGCATCGTTCGGGCGATGCTGTAAAGACGGAAGCATCGCCCGAAGAGGCTCGTCGAGCAAATGGGCAGCATCAAGTTCAAACCGTTCATGTTTGGGCTCATAGAAATCCATGGCATGATGAAGCTGCGCTATAGCGCTTCCGTAAGCTTGGCTTGTATCGACATTAAGTTTCCCGGCCCMATCCGCATAAGAGAATAGCACAGCATAACGAGTGCCTTCCGGTGCGTCAAGCTCAGTCAACCATTCGCCATCTCGTCTTTGGATTGGATAGGAAACCGGCAGGATACAGTTTTTAAGATAGGTTAACAAATCCAGCTCAAAACGGATATCGGATTCTGCTCGCCACAAATGCTTATAAATTCGCAATATAAATTTTCCGGTATTCGTATCCACCGAATAGGTATCATTCAAGCCATTGGACACGAATTGGCTCTTTAGCGGTGTACCGATATCATATAATAAGGCCATGGCTTCAAAAAGCGTTTCCTTATGAAATACAGTATGTACGGCAGGGATTTGCAGCATGTCACAATCATCCTTTCAATGTCTTTCACATTATCTATTTATCCTATAGCAATCGTGAGCCGAAGGGGATAGAAACAATGGCTATAGTTGTTTATTACTGCTGGAAATCTCTTTGTTGGGTTTATTTGACAATGTAAGAGCAGCGGATTATTGTTAATCAGAATTGGTAAATCAACTCTGAAGCAGGAGAGGATTATGTGCAGAAAGTGGTAACGAATCATTTTCAAAGCCTGAATGAGTATGTCTATGCTATTCAACAAAGTATCGGCGCCACAGCTGCCGCAACGTATATCATTCAGAACGATGTTGTTGTAAACGAGTGGTATTCCGGTACACATGCAGCATCAGATGCGCCGAGACTCGTGGATGAAAAAACGCAGTTCAACGTAGCATCAATCCGTAAAACGTATCTAGCGCTTGCTGTCAGCTTATTAATAGAGCAAGGGAAAATAGGCAGTGTGGATGATGAAATCGGGAAGTATCTCAATGATTATAAAGATGCAGCGCGAGGGGTAACGTTGAGGCACCTGCTTACGCATACCCATGGATTAATCGAAGAGAACGGGAAGATAACAAGAGAGTTCCCTGCTGGATATGGATGGGAATACCGCAATACGGGAATTGGCATGCTTTTTCAATTAATTAGGCATATTTCGGGGCAAAACTTAAGTTCTTTTATGGCGAGTCATGTATTTAATCAATATGGGTTAAAGGAAACGGGCTGGAGAACAAAAGCAGCGGAGCAGCTTATATATAATTATTACGATGATGAAAATACGTGGGTGGGGTCAAACGATAGTGATGCGGGTGATCAAAGCAATTTGTTCGTTAGTGCGCGCGATCTAGCGATGTGGGGGCATATGCATCTTAAAAACGGCAATGTAAATGGAAAGCAGTTGCTGCCGCAAACTGTTTTTGCAAGAGCTACTTCGCTGCATACGCCACTCACTGTTCCGGCACACCTGCCTCGAAATGGTTTTATATGGTGGCTGCAAAGTGATACTCCTTTAAATCAAATTGGGGAGCATCTGCCGAGCGACGCTTATCAAGTTCTTGGAATTACAGGCTGCGCCTGTTTGGTCATTCCGAGCTGCGATGCCGTAGTGGTTCGCATGTATAACCAGCTGCAGGATTCGAGCGGGTATGATTACTTATACGACATTAGAAAGTTTGGAAATATGGCATATGATCTGCTTCGCAGTTATGGAGGTGCTCGATGATTCAAGGCAACATTATTAAGAAAACTATCACTTCCTTAAAGCAAAGATTAGAGGCGAGCGGGTTATTAAGCTTACAGCTGCGTGAAGGTGAACTATATGAGGCCAAATGTACATTTAGACCTCCTGCAAGGGAAGAAGATTTAATGCTTTTTCAGGAAAAATTGGGTTGTAAACTTCCTCAGGATTATTTGAATTTCCTTAGAATAACGAATGGCTGCTCGCTCTTTGACCATCCGGAGTACGGAGGAGAGGCCTACTTATACGGGTGGCAGGATACATTTGGAGTAACGTACGAGGAGCCTAATGAAGGTTATTTGAAAGTAGCTTACATTTATCAGGATGACATTGTTATTCATTTAAAAGCTTTTAATGAAGGCTCAGACCATTACTTAATGGTCAAAGGCCATATTGATCAATTTCATGATGCGAGGCCGCTGCATATGAATTTTGAGCAATGGTTTGATCGGTTTATCATATGTCAGGGTGAGAAATATTGGAATTGGCCCATTTATAACGCGGGAAATAATAATAGATTAAGAGACTTATAAATAGGAGGCCTAAAGAAGATGATTGAACTAAAAGCAGCAAGTGTAGATGATGGACGTGATATTTTTGACATGTTAGTAGAAATAGGCCCGGGAGAAAATGGGTTTGTGAATAGTGCGTATGATATCGATTATAGCCAATTTCCGGCATTTATTCGAAAAAATATAGCGATCTCGCAAGGTATCGATCTCTTACCCCAGCACGTTCCCCAGACTGTTTTCTGGTTATTCGTTGATTCCTATCCCGTAGGCTACGGGAAGCTGAGGCATTATTTGAATGATAACTTAAAAATATCAGGCGGGCATATAGGATATACGATCAGACCAAGCAAACGAGGAAAAGGGTACGGTACGGTCATGTTAAATGAACTCCTAAAAAACGCAGAAAGCATGGGAATAAAGGATGTAATGCTGTCTTGTGTGGAAAGTAATATCGCTTCTAGAAGAGTCATTGAGTTAAATAATGGTGTATTAGAAGCTAATGAAGGTGGAAAATGCAACTACTGGATTCACATATGAGAATAGTCATCTTATCAATTTGCATAGTCTAGTTTGGAAAATGGATATACAGCATTTTATTGAAGATTTTAAGCAGAAAGCGGCTTCTAAATAGTTGAACCAACTGTTATCTGATTTTAAAAAGGCAATGGCAGCTAGGACTTTTTCCATGTCCGAAGCAACCATTGCCTTTTTCGCTAAAAGGAGTCTAAAGCTTGTTATTGCAAGCTCGAGTACTGCAGTGCAATAGCTGTCAAGAAACATGCAAATGCCAAGACTGCTGCCGATGAACGAACCACATCAAGCAGCTCCCAGCGTCGGATTAGCAACTTCCAGTTGCTAGGCGGCGCGTCGGGTTTCCATTCGAGCGCACCCTTGTTGATGGGGACAGTGCCAATGAGCGTGACTAGGATGAAGATGAGTAAGGCCAGAACGCCAGCCCAGCGGAAGAACAAACCTGGCTCGGAGCCGCTCAGTACTAGCACCGCAGCTCCCGACACGGCCGTAGGTAAAAAGATAGCGGGCACCAGCACACGCAGTTTAAGTACTAGTGCTTGACGAACTTTAATTTGATACTGGTCGTCTAGACCAGCCAGAGACAAGTGCACCCCATAGCGAATGACGAGCTCTTCACCAGCAAGGATGCCTGCAAGGAATAAACTGATGAACTCTATAATGATATGATTCATAATAAGCTCTGACCCAGTGTATAAGCCGAGGGTAGGGGAGATAATAGTAGAACGATGTTAGTCACTAGGATATCCTCCTTATGGTTGTTTTCATGACGGCTCGATTACCGAGCGTTCAAACTGTGGTGAAGAAAAATTGAAATGATAACTATAAAACACACTTTACTTGCCGACAGGTAAGTTGTCAAGTATGATGAGTATGGCTAAAATGATTGAAAGGCAAGGAGTGTGACAATCATGAGTATGAGTGAGTCAGTGAAACGGACAGGCAGTGAAACAAAAGCGGAAGCTCAGCGTGTAGCTTTGGAGCTTTTCACTGCTAAAGGGTTTGAGGCAACATCACTTCGTGAGATCGCTGAGCAACTCGGGATCAGCAAGGCTGCGCTATACTACCATTTCAAAAGCAAAAATGACATCGTAAATTCAATGATGTCCTCCCGCGGTAACGAGGCGGCTGAACTTCTCGCATGGGCCGTCAGCCAAGAATCGAGTCCAGACCTTCTGGAGCGCACGGTGCTTCGTTGGGTGGATTCTACTTCTGTAGACAAGCTGCGCGGCATCCGCTTCGTAAATGCGAATCCCAATCTCATGCGGAGCGTGGTTAGCAATCCCGGTGGTCAAATCCGTGACAGCCTTGGGGCAGTGGCTGAGCTTGTGGCTGGCAAGGATGCTGATCCTACACGGAAATTACTTGTAAGAATGGCCTTTCTCAGTATTAACTCGGCACTGTTGGCCGCCAGTGGAACGGAGCGTACGGACGAAGAAATTGTTGCAGCCGCGAGAGAAATGGCATTAGCTCTTCTTAACCGCCTTCGCGAATAGCTGATAGATGAGTGTTACTGGTTTTTAGCACTTGGAAATTTATGATTGTTATATTCAATATAGGATAGTGAAATGATCACAGGCTGCCGACAAAGTCGGTAGCTTATTCATTTTAACGTTTGTAACGAACCTAACCATTATTTGACTTCATTTCTCTATAAATTATATGTTGTCAGAAGAAAATAGAGTTGTAGACTGACGTTGCTTCATTAAGCTAACGGTGAGGATACCCTAGTGATATACTTTCAGTGGAGGAACTCTGGTATAAACATTCTCTCGGAAAAGGGTGCAGTGCATGAACAAAACGGATCGTTTGTTAGCCATAGTGCTTGAGCTGCAGCGTAACGAAGTGTTACGAGCCGAGGATTTAGCCGCTACATTTGAAACAAGCGTGAGAACCATTTACAGGGATATTCAGGCTTTAAGTGAGGCCGGCGTATCCGTGATAGGAGCGCCAGGGCAGGGATACTCCCTAATGGAGGGGTATTTCCTACCGCCAGTCAGTTTCACGGTGGAAGAAGCAGTGACGTTACTCATCGGGACAGATTTTATCGAGCAATGGTTTGATGTTCACTATGGCAGTAAGTCTCGAACTTCAAGAGGGAAGATTGAGGCCATCCTGCCGGAACCGATCCGCAGCGAGGCATCCCGGATTCGCAAGAGCTTTCGTTTGCTTGCTTCCGTTGAAGATATAGCACGAATACAAGAGAAGGCATACTTGGAAGCGATTCGTCGAGCGATTCTGGAGGAAAGAAAAATAAGATTCCGCTATTCCAAAAGAATTGCCGAGGCTGATGGGAACCGCCAAAGTGTTCGTACGGTTGCTCCTTATGGACTTGTGCTTCTTCAAGGGTCATGGGTACTCGTTGCACAGTGTGAATTGCGTCAAAACATCCGTCATTTTCGGTTGTCCCGGATGTCGGAGCTTATCGAGCTGGAAGATAGATTTATGTTGCCAGCAGATTTCAATTTAGATGTATACCAGCCTCCAGACGATCGCAACGTTCGTGTGCGCATATGTGTCCAACCTGACATTGCCGATAGGGTAAGGGAATCGAACAACTTCTATATAGAAACCATAGAGAATCATACCGAAGGGCTGCTGGTGACCTTACGTGTTCGGCAGCCTGAGGAATTGCTGCATTGGGTGCTCAGCTGGGGAGGCGGAGTGGTTGTGCTGGAGCCGGAATCCTTCCGACATCGGGTTAGAAACGAACTGAAAAAAACGTTAAAACGCTACTGACATAATGGTGTCAGTAGCGTTTTTGTATACTTAGAAAAAAGATGATTAGAGGCGATGATAGACGATGATTACAACAAAGTTAGCATTAAAACGATTTGAGGAAACTGCGGCACATTATATTCATGAACTGGATCAATTCAGTCTGGAGCAGCTGAAGCAAAAGCAAAGTGAAAACGAGTGGTCAATCGGACAGATGTTTCAACATCTCATTAGCTCGGCGCTTTATATGCAGCTTCGTAATCTTGATCAATGCCTGATGCCAAGCCAAGATCCCACGGTACCTGGAACGGAAAAAACCGAGGTTGGTGTGGCTATATTTTCTCAAGGAAGCTTTCCGCCCATTCGTATTCATGTTCCGCCTTCCCCACAATATACTCCGGAGCAGCCGGAAAGCAAAGAGCAGCTAATTCAAGGCTTACACACTGTCATCCAGAGAATGAAGGACATTGAACCTACCCTTGAAAAAGTGTCCAAACAACATAAAGTGTCCCATCCGAGATTCGGCGGATTGTGTGCGGAGGAATGGTTTCTGCTTGTTGAAATGCACTACCGTCATCATCTTCTGCAGCTGGACCGCTTAAAACAAGGATTGGTAAGGGAAGCGACATAAACATTTATTAAAAAAGGAAAGGATTTCGAGGCATGCAAATGGATGAAATAAGCGAGCAAAGCCGCTTCTGGATTGGTGTTGTGTCCGCGTCCCATGTGAAATGTGGAGAGTCGGGGGGATTCGCTCAGCTCTGTCACGGCAAGTCAGCACCTTTACGTAAGATGCGAGCAGGCGATTGGT
>NZ_JBFTSN010000132.1:0-14745 GCF_056400045.1 Paenibacillus sp. 01L418 | reverse complement strand
ATATTGGGGCGTCAACCCAGGTGGAGTTAAAGCGTGACAGCTGCGCCTAATTAGGTGGCGTGCAATAACCAAAAAAATTAAAAGAGGGTGTCTCAAAAGTCATAATTGACTTAGGGACGCCCCTTCTTCATTTTGTAAAACTATATTTCTTTGTTTTGATGCTATTTTGATAAGTCTTCAACAACATTCTCCGCGATCAACGCCCAGCTATCCTGCACAATTGCAGGAACTTCGCCCATTTTAGCTGTGTTGGATACTTATGTTGTATTTATGCAATAGCTTGCAATATGATCTGCCATTTTAGCATTTAAAGAGTGCTTATACTGCAGGAAATACAATATAGCTACACGTAACTATGAGAAAGATGCCGCTATCCTGCGAATATGCAGTATAGAAAATAATGAAGAACAATGTAGAAGTGCATACTTGCCGGATTAGAAAGGGGGATATCCAAAAAGGGTGAATCGGTGTGAGAGAATCCCATAGTGTGCGCAAAAGAACCTTCAAAACCACTACGAAAGTGAATCTGAAGGTTCTTTTTTGCTAGCATATTACGTGAAAAGTGGAGGCTGAATGATTCGGGAATTGCTTTACGGGCAGCCCTTTTTTTATAAAAAAATTTATAGCTCTTACACAATGAAGTCGACTTCTATATCACCCGTAAGGGTTTGCCATCAAAGAACGGCGACAGCCGTTACACCTTGTTTATGAAGAAATCAAACATCAAAGTACCAGAAATAGTAATGGCATTACTCTACCAACCCTGAGCGCTGGATACTACAATTTTAGGTAGAAAGCATCAAATCGAGGGGGAATACGATGAAAAGCGCAACGGCACCACTGGATAAGCCCCAGGCTAAAAACAATTATGTCAAACGGCTTGCTGCCGATGTCAAACGGGATTGGGATTTATATGCACTTCTTGTCCCTGGAATTTTGTTTCTTTTGCTCTTCAAATATGCCCCGATGTATGGCATTACCATCGCCTTTAAGGATTTCAATATCTTTGATGGCTATGACGCTAGCCCGTGGGTAGGATGGAAGCATTTTGCCAAACTGTTCAACTCTCCTGATTTTCTGCATGTTTTTCAAAACACCGTTATTATCAGTTTTCTGAAGATCGGTATCTTGTTCCCGCTGCCGATTCTCATTGCCCTGCTGTTGAATGAGATCAGGCGGATGTTGTTCAAGCGCGCGATTCAGACCGTTATCTATTTGCCACATTTTCTGTCCTGGGTTATCGTAAGCGGTCTATTTATCGACATGCTTTCCAGCAACGGCGGTTTGGTCAACAAGGCAATGGGTATGATCGGCATGGAGCCGATCTCGTTTTTCCTGGACAACAGCGTGTTCCGAGGTGTTCTGATTACCTCAGCGGGCTGGAAGGAGACGGGGTGGAGTACCATCGTGTATCTTGCGGCCTTCGCCACGATTGATCCTGGCTTGTACGAAGCAGCCAAGATTGACGGAGCGGGGCGGATGAAGCAGCTGTGGCACATTACGCTGCCTGGCATCGCACCCATTATACTGCTGATGTTTATTCTAAGGCTCGGCAGCATTCTGGAGGCTGGCACAGAGCAAATTCTCGTCATGTACAATCCCACAGTATACAAGGTGTCAGATGTCATCGGCACCTATGTGTACCGAATGGGCCTCGGCAATCAGGACTACAGCTTTACGACCGCTGTTGGCGTATTTGAATCCGTTATTGCCTTCACGCTCGTCTTGGCGGGCAACGCGCTTAGCCGCAAATACCTGCAACGCGGGATTTGGTAACTGAAAGGGGAGATTGCTGTGACCGTGAAAACATCGTTTTCAGAGAAGCTGTTCAATTTCTGTAACTATTTATTTTTCATACTGATAGGTCTGACGACGCTGCTGCCCTTCGTTAACTTGATCGCCAAATCGTTCAGCAGCGAAGCGGCGGTCATCTCCGGCAAGGTCAATTTGCTGCCCATTGGCTTTCAGACCGGAACGTACATGTATGTGCTCAAGGATTCCATGTTCCTTAACTCTTTAAAAAATTCGATTCTTTTGGCCATTGTGGGGACGGCGTTAGGATTGTTCCTTACGACCATTACGGCGTATCCATTATCTCGCGTTCAGCTTCGAGGCAGAAAATGGTTTCTGCTGATGTTTATTTTCACAATGCTGTTCAGCGGCGGCCTGATTCCTACCTACCTGCTCATGCATAATCTTGGACTGGTCAATCAGTTTCCTGTTCTATTCCTGCCGGCGGCCATCAACGTGTTCAACATGCTGATTATCAAAAATTACTTTGAAGGGCTRCCGGACGGGCTGGAGGAGTCCGCCAAGCTGGACGGAGCAAGCAACATCCGAATTTTATTCTCCATTGTTTTGCCGCTGTCGCTTCCTGTGCTGGCAACCATTGCGCTATTTTTCGCGGTGGCGTTCTGGAACGACTATTTTACATCAATGATCTACATTACCAATCAGGATTTCAAACCGCTGCAGCTGTATCTGAAGGAACTGTTGGTATCCTCCAGCAGCGAGTTTTTGAAGGATAACGTGGACGCGGCGCTGAACACAACGCCCCAGTCCATTCAGGCAGCTTCAATATTGCTAGCTACGCTGCCGATCCTGATGGTTTATCCGTTCTTGCAAAAATATTTTGTCAAAGGTGTGCTGGTAGGTTCGGTTAAGGGTTAAACCTATCGGCATGAAAGGCGGTGATGCTGTCAGCTTGTCATGATAGCGGGCAATGGAAGGGTAATGCAGTTTGACTTTAAAACACATATTCGGGAGGGTACTCTATGAAAAAAGGTTCTTGGTTGGCCATAGTCCTTGTATTTGCTCTTGCTCTTGCCGCATGCGGCAACAATTCCACTCCAGCTCCGGGCAGCGGCTCAGGGGGAGATGGCGAAGGCAATCCCAAACTTACGATGCTGATGCAGTACAGCCTGTTCGATCCGAACGCAGACCCGGTTGCTAAAAACATAGAAGATGCGACCGGCTACAAGGTTACCTATGAAATGCTTCCGGCGGAAAGTGCCGACGAGAAGCTGAACTTGATGGTTGCGAACAAGCAAAACTTCGATATCATGAAGCTGGGTTCTGCCCAGTTCTACAAGCTGGCAACAGCGGGCGCGCTGGAGCCGCTGAATGATCTGATCGAAAGCCATGGCCCTAACATCAAAGCGGCGATTAAGGAAGATTCATGGGAAAGCGTTACGATTGACGGCAAAATCTATGCTATACCGGAGACTGGCTCTGGCATTAGCGTAGGCGAGGAGCTCGTTGTCCGTCAGGATTGGATGGAAGAACTGAGCTTGAAAAACCCGACAACACCGGATGAGTTGTATGAGGTGTTGAAAGCGATCAAGAAAGCCAAAAACATTGTTCCGTTAACGGGCTCAAAGGATTCTATCTATGGAGATATTGCAGCAGCATTCGGCGTGCTGAACGACTGGAACGATGTGGATGGCAAGCTGCTGCATAAAGCAGAGCTTCCGCAGATGAAGGAATTTTTGGCTTATATGAACAAGCTGTACAGCGAAGGGCTGCTGGATTCGGAAATGCCGATCAATACGAGTGCGAAAGCGATTGAGAAGTTTTCCAGCGGCAATGCCGCAATGATCAAGCTGGCTTGGTGGAGTGCTTCTAGCGCAGAAGCTGCCCTTGTCAAAAACTTCCCTGAAGCCAAAATCGGCATTATTCCATACTTAGTTGGCAAGGATGGCAAATCATCGATTGGCGTTAACCTGGCAACTACTTGGTTTATTGCGATACCGAAGATATCCAAGCAAAAGGAGCATGCGATCAAGCTGCTCGATACCAAGCTGAAGAAGGATATCTTCATAAAGCTCGCCATTGGCGAGGAAGGCGTTCATCACGAAGTGAAGGATGGCAAATATTATCCCATTCTGCCTAAATTCAATGATGACTTAACCAATGCAAGCTCCTACATGACCGGGGTTAATGAATATGATTATCCGGCTTACTGGCAGGCGCGCGTTCGGAAGGACCCTGTGCTGCAAAGCTACTATGAGGCGTTTCAGGAAAACGCGGCGAAAGGCAATATTGTCGTTGATCCGATGTCGATTGCGCCGCCAATCGATGCTGTATCCAAAAACAAGCAAAAGCTGACGAAGCTGCTGGACGACACGGTGCTTATGTATATCGCAGGTGCGCAATCTAGAGACAACTACGATACCTTCCTTTCGCAATGGATGGCCGAAGGCGGCGCAGAATCCGTCAAGGAAGCGAACGAGTGGTATCAAACCATTTCAAAATAATGGCTTGCCTATAGACGTAGGCTTGATGGCAAAGGGGCAGCTGCGAATCGCAGGTGCCTCTTTGTCGCCCAGGCGAAATGCCTAGCATAATTGACTGAGGGGGAACAGAAATGAACGAACCATTTAAGCCGCATAAAGGCAGTGAGGTTGATATGCTTGCTATCCATGCCCAAGTGGAAGCTGCGCCAGAGGATATTACGATTACATTAGAAGGGCAGCGGCACGCTATAACGGCTGTCAACACCATTCCGGTGGCCGAAGAGTGGCTTGTCTTGTTTACAAGCGCATGGGGGGAATCGGTCACTGTTCCTGAGAATGGCGTTGCGGTGCAGGTGGGAGCAGGCGGCTTGGTTTTACACGTCGTTAATGAAGCGCCTGTCGGCTTTTCCCCGGCCTGGTCGGGCCCAACGATACTAGACATCCCTGAGGATGGTTACGTGCTTCTTGCCCTTGATCCTTTGTATGCTCCGGAAAGCAGCCGCTTCTTTTTGTCTACCTGCTTTAGAAAAGGAGACCGTATCAAGCTGCGCAAGGATGGTGCGGTGACTGATCATCACGGGCTGGCAGGCGCTGCTGATCATGAATTCAGCCTTTATTTGAATCATCCATCCGTTTATACGGAAACGCAGACCGTTACCACAGTTAGCGGTAATGTGAGCGGCGGCAATGCGGGCGAGTTTCCGGCGCTAACGATTAATGGTGAAGCGGCTGTGGTTGACGAGCAGGGTATTTTTGCCCATAAACTGAAACTGGCGCTTGGCGTCAACTTTGTTGATGTGGAGATCAAAGCAAGGAACGAAACTCCAGTTGCTCGAAGCTTAGCTATTTTTTCTAAGAGCCGTGCTGAGAGGAAGCAGAGGGTCATCCTTTGGATAGATCAGAGAGCCAACAGTGGGAAGCTGCAGTCTGCGGACGCTGTAAGAAAACTGCTGCAGCGAGCAAAACATGCAGGCGTTACGGATATTGCGCTTGACGTTAAAGGGGTGGAGGGGTACGTTTCTTACTTCAAAAATCCGCTGACGAGGCGTCCCCACATGAGTGAATTGGTAAACGCTAAGCAGAGTACTCCTTATCCAAAGCTGGATTTGCTGCAGATTTTTATAGAAGAGGGGCATCAGCTTGGTCTAGCTATTCATGCATCCATGAATGTATTTGCAGAAGGCTCCATTGTACGTGGTCAATATGCGATTTTAAATGAGCATCCTGAATGGGAGGAAATGGTTTACAAGCATCAAGATGAAGGCGTGATCAAGCGGCAGCGAGACAGCTCGGCTCCGGGCTTGGTTGCATTTGCCAACCCGCTTCATGAGAAGGTGCGCGAGCATCAATTGGCTGCTTTCCGGGAAGTGATGGCCGGCTATCAGGTGGACGGCATTATTTTGGACCGGGGCAGATACGACAATGAAACGGCGGATTTCAGTCCTTTGGCATGCAGCCGCTTTGAGGCATATTTGGCGGAAAGGGGCAAGCGGCTTCATCGTTGGCCAGAGGACATATTCGATTATCAAGGCAATACGAGAATAGATGGTCCGTTGATTTTGGACTGGTGGGCTTTCCGTGCAGGCGTCATTACCTCTTTTGTTGCGGAGGTCAAGGAGATGGTGGACGGTCATAATCGACAAACGGGAAGCGATGTTTTGTTATCTGCCTACGTGGGGTCTTGGTTTGATACCTATTATGTCAATGGTGCAAACTGGGCCAGCCCGGATTTTCAATATGACAGCCGCCTTCAATTTCAGGAGGGCTCCGTCTATACCAAGGACTACCGAGGCACTGGCTATGTCAGGCACTTGGATTTCCTCATGATTGGTACGTATCAGGATACGCTGGCCGAGGTGGAGAAATATATGGCGCTTGGCAACATTGCCACAGGTGGAGAAGTTCCGGTATATGCGGGCATTTCCCTTAATCAGATGAATAGCGCCGAGCGGCAGGGTGAGGTATTTCGTTCGGCTTTCCGGTACACAGACGGGCTAATGCTGTTTGACGCCTCGCATGCCGATTGGGATATGCTTAATCAGTCTTTAAAGAAAGAATAAAGGATAGGTTATGGAGGCGCGCAGGTAGCTTCTTCAGAAGCCTACCAACATATGGTATAATGACTAGCATAATGCGAAGGAGGAACCATATGAATCTAGCGAATAAAATAACGATTGCTCGTATTTTATTAATACCTGTGTTTATTTTATTTTTTCCGATATACCCCGAGTGGTTAATCAGCAAATCAGAATTTTTTCTACATATAGATACCTATGGCATTTATTATGCCGCAGCATTATTTATACTCGCTTCAGCGACGGATAAATTAGATGGACATATCGCAAGAAAATATAATCAGATTACGAATCTTGGCAAGCTGCTCGATCCGCTGGCAGACAAGCTGCTAATATCCGCCGCGTTAATATTAATGGTAGGCGAGCAGATGATTTACAGCTGGATCGCAGTAGTGATTATCGGAAGAGAGATTATTATAACGGGCATTCGAATTGTTGCCTCATCTCAAAAAATCGCCTTGCAAGCCGACCAATTCGGCAAAATTAAGATGGTCTTTCAAGTTGTTGCGATTTCAGCGGTGTTGTTAAACCATCGTCCGCTCAGCTTTTTGACAGCGATTCCTGTTGATCAAATTTTGATGTATGTTGCCTTAGTGTTGACCATCCTATCCGGAGCTAACTACATCAAAAACAACTATCGCTTGCTGCAGTAGAAATAAAAGTAGAGTAGAACGATTAAACCTATCCCATTTAAAATACAGCGGCAGCGATGGACGAGATGAAACAGTCCAAGACTGCCGCTGTTTTATGAAATGGTCGTTTTCCTTCTAAGCATTCCTATTCATTTGTGACTCAGGCTTGATGCTAACGGACATAGAAACCGCTATTCTTCATAATTTGGGCTTAATTTGCATCTAACGGACATAGATTCCGCTATTTAGTCGAAATCAAGTTAAATCATAACGCTTGGAGCCTAATAGCGTACCCTATGTCCGTTACTTCTGAAAAAAGAGGAAATCAAAGCAAATAAGGCATCTGATGTCCTTTATTTCTATCATCGCCGATTTCGTTATCTTGCGATTATATTCGGTAATTAAAACATACAAAGCCCGATGAGGTATAGTAAGAATATACAGCTATTTATTTCGATTTACAGGGGGCGAGCCGTCTGCAAACGATACAAACAAAGCTTTTTGACTATGGGCAAGCAGAGATCGATTATTTGAAAAGCGTAGATGAAGGGCTTGGTGCTGCCATGTCTCGGCTCGGAAAAGTCGAACGTATCATCATGCCGGACTTATTCACTTCACTCGTTTATGCGATTGTAGGCCAGCTGATTTCAGCTAAAGCAGTGCACACCATATGGGAGCGAATGCAGGTGCGGCTTGGCGAAATATCCCCTTCGAACATAGCTAATCAAACGGCAGATCAGATTCAAAGCTGCGGGATAACGATGAAGAAGGCCGTTTGCATAAAAAGCATTGCGGAGTCGATTATGCAAGGTGAAATCCGGCTGGAAGAGCTGAACCGCTTATCGGATGCAGAGGTAATCAAGCAGCTGATGTCCTTAAAGGGAGTTGGCAAGTGGACGGCTGAAATGCTGCTCATTCATGCGATGGAGCGCCCAGATGTCGTGAGCTGGGGAGATATTGCCATTCGCCGCGGGATGATGAAGCTGTATGGTCTTCAAGATTTAACCAAAGAACAGTTCGATACCTACCGGCTAAGGTATTCGCCCTATGGTTCAGTGGCTTCGATTTATTTGTGGACCTTGTCAATGGAGTAAGCTAAAAGGAGCAACAACATGGAGAAAACAATAAAAGAACAGCTCATAGCATTGAAGGAAGACGATTTTCAGAAATTTACGGCTGCGCTTATTCCTACAATTAATRATGTATTAGGCGTTCGGCTGCCGAAGCTGCGCCAGCTGGCCAAGTCGATAGCAAGTGATGACTGGCGTACCTATTTAAAAGATGCGGATAGCGAGTACTTTGAGGAAGTGATGCTGCAGGGGATGGTCATTGGTTATGCCCAAGCGGATATCACAGAACGTTTAAACATTGTCGCTGAATTTGTTCCGAAGATAGACAATTGGTCAGTCTGTGACAGCTTTTGCAATGGACTGAAATTTACAACGGACAATAAGTCAGCGGTATGGGATTTCATACAGCCGTATTTGGTATGTGACAAAGAGTATGAGATACGCTTTGGCGTCGTTATGCTGCTTGGCTATTATATTGAAGAAACTTATATCGAGCGCCTCTTGCAGCTGCTTGATCAGACGAAACGAGAGACGTATTACGTCAAGATGGCGGTAGCTTGGGCATTGTCAATTTGTTATATTAAGCAGCCAGAGGCTACTATGAATTATTTGAAAAGCGGTGCTAATTCTTTAGATGATTTCACCTATAACAAAGCTCTGCAAAAAATAATAGAATCATACCGCGTCGATCAAGAAACCAAAATCTTAATACGCGGTATGAAACGAAAAAAAAGCTAAGGCTCAAAGCCTTCCTGGCTTACATAAATGCGATCCTCCGAAAAAACCTGCTTGAACCGCTCGTAAACGACGCGATAAGCAGCCGGATGATACCATTCCTCAAGACCTAGCTGCTCATACAAAGCATTGATGCCTAGTTGTCGCGTTCGTTTTCCACTGCTTCCGTCACCCATAAAATAATCGTCTATGCAGATGCGTTCAACGAGCGGGCGCAGTATTTCGGCGAATTGCTCACTGCTTGGCAGCATGGGGGCAATCGTCGCTTGAGTGGGAACGCCCGCATCAGCTAGCAGTTGAAGCGTCTTTAGCCTAGCCTTAATCGGTGGGGCATTCGGTGAAAAATGTTTTCGAATGTCCTCGCGATCTGTTTCGACTGTCATACTGACGCGAACCTTCTCTCCAAGTCGCAAGAGCAGATCAATATCCCGCTGAACAAGCGGGCTTCGCGTTTGCACAAACAAAAAATCAGGCGGGTCATCAACCATCACCTCGAGCAAGGAGCGAGTAATTTGTTCCTTATATTCAATTGGCTGATAGGGATCAGTGCTGGATGACATAAAAATAGTAACCGGACCTTTAGACTTTTCTCTTAAAAATTGTTTGCGAAAAACTTCAGCAGCATTTTTCTTAATATCGACCCATGTTCCCCATTCGGCGCCTCGAAATAAAGAAACAGGCATTTTCCGCACATAGCAGTAGGAACAGCCAAACGTACACCCTGTATAAGGATTTAAAGAATGGCTGTAGCCGGTAAGAAAGCCGGTTCCTTTATTCAATAAGGTTTTGGGCTGTGTATATAAATATTCGATCGGCATATTAGTGTTTTTCCAGCTGTAGCAGCTTTGTTTTCATTTCTATGCCGCCGCGGTAGCCTGTCAGCGATCCGTTCTTTCCAATGACGCGATGGCAGGGAATTGTAATTAAGATCGGATTAGCGCCAATCGCCGTGCCCACAGCGCGAACAGCTGCGGGCCGCTGGATTTGATGGGCAATATCGGAATAAGACTTCGTTTCCCCATAAGGAATATCGCAAAGTGCTTTCCATACTTCCTGTTGGAAGGCTGTTCCTTGATAGTGGAAGGAGATGCTGAATTGCTTGCGGGAACCTTGAAGGTATTCAGCTATTTCAATTGTATAAGGCTGGAGCAACTCAACATTCTCTAGTAAAGGGCTGCCTGGATAGCGGGTATTTGCCCATTGGACCAGCTCGTCTATCGGTTCATTCTGAGAGCCGATAAAACAGAGTCCTTCCGTTGTGGCTGCAACGTATAGGCTCCAAGTTTCGTACGTGAGCAATGTCCAATAAATGGGCGGTTTACTGTGTTTGGTCATTCGAATCAGCCTCCTGTTTGTGCAATTGCCGATAGGCTGCGGGTGTGCAGCCCGTCTTCTTCTTAAACAACGTTACAAAATACGGCGTGTTGTGCATGCCGACGCTTGAACCGATCTCTGAAATGGACAAATCGGATGATGTCAGCTGCTCCTTCGCTTTATCGACTCGTAATTGCTGTATATATTCAACGGGTGTCATGTGTTTGATTTTTTTGAAGGTCCGATGCAGGTGATAGGGGCTGCCGTGACATTGATCGGCAACGACTTGTAAAGTTAAGTTGTTCATATAGTTTCTGTCGATATATTCGGCAGCTAAATGAATCCATTCATCATCAGGCAGGCGCATCCCGGTAGGCTTGCATCGTTTGCATGGGCGAAAGCGGGCAGATAAAGCTTGCTCGGCCGTAGAGTAGATAGCAATATTTTCTTTGTTGGGCGGTTTGGATTTGCAGGATGGCCTGCAAAATATTCCTGTCGTTTTCACCGCGTAAAAGAAGATCCCGTCATAAGCAGCATTGTTGCTTAAGATGGCATGCCACCGTTCCTCGGTCAATGTTTCTGAGTGTTGTTTCACCATTTTGCTCACCTCCATCATTAGTATAACCTCGAAAGTGAACGTATGTACGTATTTTAGAATGTAAAAGCAAGATAACGAAAGCGGGATGATTAGAGGGTAGACTTTGATCCTGACGCGCAATCGCGTAAAATAGAAGGATCAATGCTGCTAATGGAGGAGAGCTTATGGAAGCTAAAGTAATAACATTACCTTTATTACATGTTGTAGGCTATCGTATTGAATCTAACATAACAGAGTTTGAGTCTGGTCTAATAAAAAATATAGCTTTAAAAGGAGCACAATATCATGTCATTGCCACTTTCGAAACAGCTTAATCGGGATTTTATTCTTAGCCAGCTCGAAGCCTTACTGAACATTCCAAGCCCTAGCGGGTACTGTATGGACATTGTAAAGCATTTAGGAGAGGAAGCAGAGAAGCTTGGCTATTCGCTCGAAATAACGCCAAAAGGCAACGGAATGATAACCATTCCAGGCGTCAATTCAGAGAAGGTGATCGGCATAACCGCGCATTTGGATACGCTTGGAGCGATGGTTCGTTCGATCAAGTCTGATGGGAAGCTTCGCTTCACGTCGATCGGGGGCTACAATATGCAAACGGTCGAAGGGGAGTATTGCATTATTCACACGCGTGACGGCCGGAAATATGAGGGAACGGTGTTGTCTACGAAAGCCTCTGTGCATGTATACTCCGATTCGCGGGAGTGGAAGCGCGAAGAAGCGAATATGGAAATTCGCATAGATGAGCTGGTGAAAACCAAAGCAGATACAGAGGGGCTGGGCATTTCCGTAGGCGATATCATTTCGTGGGAGCCGCGAGTGCGCATCTTTCCGAATGGCTGGGTGAAGTCACGGCATTTGGACGATAAAGCAAGCGTAGCAGCACTGCTTGGATTAATGGAATGGTTCAAGCGTGAAGGGAACACACCTGCACATACRCTCAAGCTGATCTTCTCGACCTACGAAGAGGTGGGACACGGAAGTTCTTATATTCCTGAGGATATAACGGAGATGATTGCGGTGGATATGGGAGCGCTGGGAGATGATCTTTCTGCGACAGAGCAGGATATATCCATTTGCGCCAAGGATTCGACTGGACCATACGATTATAATATGACGACTAAGTTAATTGAATTAGCGAAGCGTGAGAACCTAGCTTATGCTGTAGATATTTACCCGCACTACGGCTCCGATGCATCGGCTGCGCTGCGCGGCGGAAGCAATATTCGTGCGGCATTAATCGGACCGGGCGTTCACGCTTCCCACGGCATGGAACGCACACACGCAGATGCCATCGTTGGCACGTCTGCTTTGCTTCTGGCTTATGTCATGGAGTAAGATTTCTAGTTAATATACAATAGGTAGAAAAAATGCGAAGAAGAGCGGCGATGACATCGATGCTCTTCTTTTTTTTGATGACTAAACTTGTCAGAAAGACAATGAAGTAGGACGTTAGTAGAAGAGCGCCAAGCGTTATTTTGGGACAAAAAGATAGGGAATGCTCTATGATTTCAGTGCTTTAGAAGCTTTATATTTATCCCGAATGATGTTGGTTTATCCTGACAGGGTGCAAAATATAGATTGCTGAAACGTATGATCGATTAGCTGAGAACGATGGAATATCCGCTTTTTAGGCTCCGAATAGTCCCTTTTTCAATTCAAACCCCGCTTTTTTTTGTTTTTTAAGTGTAAATTTGCGGCAGTTAGGGGTTAAAACGTACAGGAAAAAGAGGAATGCGAAATATGTCGAATGGTGTTTTACTGCTGCTTAGGTAGGATGCTGGTCAATAGTCCCTTATTTTTTCGCTAAATTAGTGGAATTTTAATTGGATTCTTCGTTCGTTGGAAAGTGGCAAGCAGGAAAAAAACCTTTATTTTACATGGGTTAGAGGGAAAAAGTATGCGGGAAAACATGAGTCCCAAGTGGGACTTTCACCTATTATTTATTAAGCGCTTTCAATAGTCAGAATTATCAATTTGGCGATAAAAAACATGACATGGCATATCCCACTATTCGCATCAATTAGGAGTCCGTACTTATGAAAACCATAATGAAAATGAGCAAGATTGTCTAAGTGTGACCATGTCTTTATTCCCTCAAGAATTATTATCATCTGTGTCATACTAGAGTGCAAAGAGAGACAAGAAGCTTTCCAAAACTCAAAATGTATGAGCAAGCTGATGAATGGAGGTTTCAGAGATGAATGTTTCAAATCAGGAGCAGAAGCAGATAAAGCTGAAGCAGTTTTTGAAAATACTATCCGAGGATCCTTCTCTATTACAGAAAGACGGTCAATCGGAAGCGAGGTCGCTGCCTGAGCTGCTTATGGCAACTGGCTGCCTAATCCATAATGAACCGATTGACATGGCGAAGCTGATATCTCAGCTGCTCGGTAAGATCGGCCTGCAAGCCTGCTCTAACGATATGATGGAGCATGTAATGAATGGCGGGACCGTGGATGAGTTCATTAATAACACGAGATGATAACATTTTATGTCTAAGCAGGAATCCATGGGTAAGCCTATTCCTGTAAACAAATGATGCCCAAAAGTTCGCGTTTTGAATAATGAGAGAATTTTAATATTCATTAAGAACAACTTTCGTGAAGTTCGGCAACGGATGATTTTAAAGCAATGGAGGAAATGATTTGGAATTAAAACAGTATTGGATCATCGTGAAAAGAAGGCTATTGATGATAGCTTTAATTATTTCAGTGAGCTGTCTAACCATCGGCATTTACTCCAGCTACTTTATCAAACCACAGTATGAAGCATCCGCAAAGTTAATCGTTAACCAGTATAAGGACAGCAGCTCGCTCATTCCGAGCATAGATGTTGGATCGATTAACTCCACGATCGGACTTATCAAAACCTATAAAGAGATTTTGCGAACGCCGCGAATGATGAAGCGAGTTGTCAAGCAATACCCGGATCTCGGTGTGACATACGGCGAGCTCATCGGCAAGGTAAGCGTAAGCTCAGTGAATGAAACACAGGTCATGTCCATATCGGTACGTGATGACTCCTATGAGCAAGCAGCAAAAATCGCGAATGCGATCGCCATCGTTTTTCAAAAATCGGTTCCAGAGCTGATGAAGGTAGATAATGTTTCCGTGCTGGACCAAGCTGATCCGCATGAACAACACGGGCCCGTTGCTCCGAATCCTAAGATGAACATTGCGGTCACGTTCATGCTGGCATTGATGGTAGGTGTAGGCATATCCTTCCTGCTGGATTACTTGGATGACACAATTAAGACCGAAGAGGACATCGAGGCACTGCTGGAAGTACCAGTACTAACATCGATTCCGAAGTTCGAAGAGCGGGATGCGACAGAACACAGCAGCAACGCCACGCTAAAGACGAATGCAGGGAGGGAACAAAATGTCTCGTTTGATTCCTAAATGGAACTTGATAACGGAGCTTAATCCCAAATCGCCCATTTCTGAAGGGTACCGGATGCTGCGGACAAACATTGAGTTCTCGACAATTAATCAAAAGCTGCAAATTATTATGGTCACCTCTTCCAAGCCAAGCGAGGGCAAAAGCACGACATGCGCCAATATGGCAGTCGCGTTTGCACAAGCAAACAAAAAGGTGCTTCTGATTGATGCGGATCTCCGCAAGCCTTCGCAGCATCATATCTTTGGGAAGTCCAACCGCAGCGGCTTAACGACGGCTTTATTGAACCAACTGAAGCTTGAGGACATCATTCAGTTTACGAATACGGACAATCTGTCCATTATCCAAGCGGGGCCAACGCCTCCCAATCCTTCCGAGCTGCTCTCGTCGGAGCAAATGGCGGAGCTGCTTAAGACAGCTAGAGAGCGGTACGATGTCGTCATTATCGACACGCCGCCGATCATGTCTGTAACGGATGCTCAAATTGTAGCAACGCAAAGCGATGGGGTCGTTCTTGTGATCGACTCGGGAAAAGTGAAAAAAGATGTTGCCCTTAAAGCAAAAGCGTCACTTGAACATGTGAAAGCAAATCTTATCGGCGTCGTGCTTAATAAGATCAATCGAAATCATTCAGATATCTACTCTTACTACTACGGAGAAAAGACAGAAGCTTAATCGTCTTTGCTC